>CAYGNV010000360.1:0-2444 GCA_964351355.1 uncultured Smithella sp. | reverse complement strand
TTATGGCAGTGTGCGGAGATAATCGTGTCGCCCATATTCTTCACATGGGTAAACAGATACGCAATCAGATTGCCGAACTCCTCGGGGATGGTATAGCCGACCGTATCGGGAATATTGACGGTGACGGCGCCGGCGTCAATGACCGCCGAAACCATCTGCACGAGATAATCCTTATCCGAACGGGTGGCGTCCATGGGTGAGAACTCCACGTTGTCCGTATAAGCACGCGCCATCTTTACGGCGGCGATGGCCTCTTTGAGAACCTGTTCGCGGCTCTTCTTCAACTGGTATTTCAGATGAATATCCGAGGAAGAGATAAAAGTATGGATACGGGGTTTGGCCGCGTGTTTGATGGCCTGCCAGGCGCGGTCAATATCCAGTTTGTTGGCGCGCGCCAGACCCGCCACCTGCGATTTCTTGATTTCGCGGGCGATTTGCCGTACCGCGTCAAAATCCCCTTCGGACGCGATGGGGAAGCCCGCCTCGATAATATCAACGCCGAGTTTTTCGAGCTGTCTGGCCATAATCAGTTTTTCTTCTGTGTTCATGCTGTTGCCGGGCGATTGCTCACCATCTCTGAGCGATGTGTCGAAAATATAAACGCGATTTTTGTCCCTCTTCATATATTCTTCTCCTCATTAAGTTTTTGGAAAAAATAAAAAAAGGCCGTGGGTTTTGTTGCCCACGGCCTTTTTAGGTTATCAGTTATTTTGAGGGTTCAGTGACGACCTAAAAACGATGGGCAGGCGGCCTTAAGTAACAGGCGCAGCAAGGCAAGGCCCAGAAGCAGGGTCAGAAGCGCGCTTGCCATAATCGTTGTTGCCGTAAAACTGAACATTTTTTTAATCCTTTTAAAATACTTACTAAACCTGGTGTTCCTATTAATGCAAAACGCGAATGTTGTCAAAACATTTTTTTCGGATGTTTTTTTTCGGATAAAAAAAGGGGAGCTTGTGGCTCCCCTTCTCAAGGAGGGATGGGTGCTTTGGCTATTGGCACATGCCCATTCCTAAACCGGGTCCTTGCCCTGGTCCAAATTCGCCATGGCCTCTCATGCCGCCGCGCGGCCCGAAACCGGGACCTCTGCCCCATCGGGAATTTGCCACCTTTTCATTCTGCTCCGGCGTCAAAACCTTGCGAATTTCCAATCTCAGGGCGGTTATTTTGTCTTCCATCTCGTCACGCATTATCCGTAACTCTTTTTGAGCGGCGGCAATTTTATCCTTGTCCGGATTGGTTTGCAGCCACAGCCTGCGTAATTCAACTGCTTTGTCAAAAAGCTTTTCCCGAAGAGGTCTTGTTGCCTTATAATTCGCCTCTCGCAGGGATTCGATTTTTGCTTTCTGGTCATCGGTTAAATTAAGTTTTTCCAGACTTGCTTCCCGGCATGATCCATACCCTCCGCCTCTACCGCCGGGACCGGGACCCCAGGCAAATGCCTGAGACGTTAAAAGCAAGCCCACTAGAACGGCTGTTAATGTTAAAGTTAATTTTTTCATCATCAATCTCCTTAATCTCCTTTCAAGAGTCTTATGTTTTATTGAAACTTTTCTTGCAGAGCATCTCTGTTGCTTTGTAACTAAGCAAGGCTTATGCCATTATTGGTAAGCCTCTATAACTACAAGAATAGTTTCGAAACATAGAAAATATTATTTGCGTTTTATTGACATTGCATGGATAGTAGGTACCCAGTTCAGGTATCCAGATGGGCCAATTGTATCCAGAAAAATACGGAGTATGCAGCATGCAGGGAAAAAGGAAGAAAAAGATCCACTTTGATATTTCCATCTGGGCCGCCATAAGCGCGATGGCTGTTTTAGCCGTGATTCTGAGCATGATGATTTTCATGCAGTTTCAGCAAAGAAAGAATCAGGCTGTGACCCTTTTTGTCGAAAAAGGCGCGACGCTGATTCGGACGTTCGAGGCCGGACTGCGCAACCGACCAGACCGGGGTGACGATGCATTTTATCTCCAGAAGCTCCTCATGGAAACCGCCCAGCAGCCGGATATTGATTATATAATGGCGACGGACGGCAAGGGACAAATTCTGGCGGACAGCGATCCTTCCATGCTGGGCAGATCCTACGGGCTGGATCTGGATATGAAAAAGATTGCCGGAAGTCAGGAAATTCGCTGGCGGCAGACGGCCAATCCCGAGGGCGCCGGCACGTTTGAAGTTTACCGGGCATTTTTCCCGCGAGGCGGTGACCGTGCGAAGGGGGATCGCCCTTCTTTGATCGTTTTCGTCGGTTTTAACATGGATAAAATTGAAAAAGCGTCGCGCGAAGACACGTTTCGGAAATGGATGGCCGCGCTGGTTCTTGTTCTGATCGGGTCACTGGCCATCGTATCGCTCTTTCTGGTGCAGGCGTATCGTCTGGCGCGAGCGTCCCTCTCGCGGGTCACGGTTTTTTCAGAAGCCCTTGTGAAAAATATGCCCATCG
>CAYGNV010000359.1:0-2448 GCA_964351355.1 uncultured Smithella sp. | reverse complement strand
CTAGAACCGGCAAGCCTGACCCGATGCCCGAACTCAAAGAGTTTGCCATGCAGACCAAGGGCCTGCCGTTTTCACTTTATCGCACGCACCGCTCTTTGTCCATGCAGGCCTCTTATGCTGCTGCAAGCGATATCGGCGCGCATCATGCCGCGGCATGGCTCGTCAAAGTCGATCTGCTGGGCGCGTTTCCAACCTTTGAAGATAAAGCAAAGGCGCTGATCACCTATCCGCGCGTGCGTTTGGGCAACGATAATCTGGGATTATGCAAGCTTCCCTGGGTGGATGTTTTCAATCCCGATTCGATGAAACGCGGTGGTTCGGATGTATATATCAATCCCGCCTCGCAGGAACTCTATGCGGATTTTTACAATGGCATGTTGGGCACTAAATTGACCTGGGAGAAAATATTTGAGCAGACGGATCGCGACATCAATTTGCAGCGCGTCATGAATGTCATGTCTTATGGTACAAAAACCGGAGCGCATGACTGGATTCCCGATCGCGCCATCGGCCCCACGGAAGATTCTTTGTATGATCTGGAAGAAAATTATAATGATCAGCAACTCGGTATTATTCTAAATCAACCGCTTGATAAAATCAAAAGCATGATAACCGCAGAAAAACGCGCAACGCTCATGAAGCATCGCAAAGCCCAATTGCGAAAGCTCATCGATGTTTATTATGCTGAACGAGGCTGGACAAATAAAGGCATCCCGAAAATTGATACCCTCAGACAAATCGGCTTATGGGGTTACTTAAGCGAAGAAGCCAGAACCACCATCACCGTGATGAACGGGCAGTAGCCTACAGACGCCGTGACTACAAATGGGTTCAGGCACTTGAATGCTCATTCCACAATGCTGTGGAAAGGTCTGTTGACAACGATGTTGATAAACTCGTCAAGCGCGCAATTGTTGTGCTTTTAGATCACATTGCCTAGGGGTTAAGCAATTATTTAAGCAAGTAATATTAAATACTTATAAATATAGTCTTTAATCATGCCCACTTATGAACGATAGATAATTCAGATATAAACTCCATTAAAAAAATGTGCCATTTAGACAGAATTTTGATGTTTTGTAAAACAAAAAAAGAAATAATGGGTGACCCTATTCTCCGGTTTCCTCGCCGTGGTGAAGGCAGTCCTGGGCACTGCGGCACATTTGGCGAAGATTGTAGATTGATCGTGTCCCTTCCTGCTGCGGTCTATCGCCCAGGAATCCATAAATAAATGGGGACGCCCATTTCTTTCCTTGGATGTCCCCTCTCACCAAAGTATTCCCCCTCAATATGTTGAGGTTCCGCCAAATATTGAGGTCAATGAATCATTTCATGCTTTTATCGTCTCCTCGCAATTCAATCTAACAACCTATTATTAAATGATAAACCCATATTCTGGTTTTTCGTCGGTTCTTGGCAGATCAATTGCATTATGTTGAGTGCTACGGAAAAGAACCGCAACAAAAGCTAGGGAAGTCGAAGAGATCATCATAAAAACCGTTCGTGAGCCTTTAGCGCTGGATCGGGATTTAAGGGTGGTCTCAGTCAGTCCGTTCTTTTAGTTATGCCGAGGGATTTCCGGCAGTCAAACCAGAGGCGGACGGGATCATCCGGCAAGGAGAGAAGACTATGAAAATCAGAAGGCGGCTGGGACTAAATACATGGATCTCTGTGGTTGCGATTGTGCTCATGATAGTTACCCTGGCCTGGACATTCCGGGAGGGCTACCGGACAGACCGGAATTTGCGTCTAACTGATGAAATACGGAAAGTTGTCTCTGAGAGGGTCTTAGTTAGGGACGATTATCTCCTGAATCCAAGCGAACAGGCGAAAAGTAAGTGGTATGAAATGTCTGAAACCATCCAGGCATTATTGGAATCAGCCGCTGAAAGGTTTACGGGCACAGAGGACAGAGCACTCTTGCAAGAAGCCCGCAAGAGCTTAGATGTAACGCTCTCTTCATTCTCAGTGATATTGGAGAAAGATCGGCAAAAGGAGTATGTTGATAGAAAGAAATTTGCTTTTAGCGAAGCAGAGGCAACGCTGATCAGTCAGGTATTTGCCAGCGCCTTCACCTTGAACAACAGTATCCTCAGCTTGTCTGAGATATCCAACAGGGCAGCGACAACCACGAGGAACAGAGGTATTGTTTTAATTATCCTCTTCATTGTGGGCAGTACCATTGCGATAGCCACCAATTCAATCATCATCAGTAGAATCGTTGAGAGGCGATTAACAGCGCTTTATAAAGGGCTCAAGATCATTGGGGGCGGCAATCTGGATTATCACATCGACGCAGGGGGCGATGATGAACTTTCGGACCTGGCCCATGCAAGCAACGAAATGGTTATGAAACTGAAGGAATCCCAGGAATACGCCGAGAGCGTCATCCACTCCGTGCGTGAACCCTTAATTTCTCTGGATCAAAATCTCCGGGTGGTCACCGCC
>CAYGNV010000358.1:0-2451 GCA_964351355.1 uncultured Smithella sp. | reverse complement strand
TGTGTTCCTTTTTGGCCACGGAGCCCGCGACAAATATCCCCAGATGGCCGATGTCCTTGTGGATAATGTAGATAATGACCTGCCCGTGCCTTTTGATATCTTCCACGGAGCTATAAACGCGGGGAATCCAGTTGAGCGCCTGCTGGGTCGGTGTAATGTTGTCACCCATCGACGCGAAAACAATAATCGGATTTTCAATATTTTTCAGGCTGATCTTCTTGCCCTCGTTCAGCTCCAGCTCGCCGCGCTCCAGTTTATTGCCGACAAAAAGGTTATTGACGATATAGTGAATTTCATCGCTGCTCAGCATGAAGAAACCGCCCCACCATTTTTCGAAGGCGAGATAGCGTTCCTCCTCGGTATCCAACTGTGAATACAAATTATACTGCTTGGCCCAGAGGGTGTTAGCCGGATTAAGCGTTTCAAAGTTTAAGACCAGATTCGCGCCGTCGAAAACGCCGTTGCCCAGATCGCTGAAAAATGAATTGATCCACACGCCGCCGACGAGACCGCCTTTGTAGCGCATGGGATTGACGCCCGCGACGCCGCTCCAGTAGGACAGGGGCGCGCCGTTGAGCACCAGTGGACCTGTGATATCAGGCCGTTCCGCGCAAACGAGAGCGGCAGCCCATCCTGCCTGGCAGTTGGCCATGATGGCCGGCGCGTCGGAGTAAGGATGGCGCTCAACGATTTCTTCCATGAACTTTTCCATGGCCCATATGACATCCGACATCGTCTGGCCGGGAATTGGTTCAGTATAAAAAATGATAAAATAAACGGGATGGCCGTGCTCGAGGGCCATGCCGAGTTCCGAATCACGTTTGGAACCGCCGATGCCGGGGCCGTGACCGGCACGGGGATCGATAATGACAATGGGGCGTTTGGGTTTGGTCGGATGCTCCTTGTTTTTTTTGCGGCGGTTGATCTTGTCGAACGTTTCATCGCTATTACGGCGGTCGGAAATTCTGACCAGCGCGTAATTGGCGGGACGCTCGAAATTTTTGGCGTTCAGGATCATTTCGTAATTGAACCTTAGCACCGGCGGCTGGCCGCTTCGGATATGTTTGATGTAGTTATTGCCTCTTTTGCGGAGAATATCCGTATAAATAATCGACCGCTGCAGGGAATCCACAATATATTCGCTCAGATGTTTTTGCCAGTCGGGCCACTGCGCAGCCTGTTTTTCATCAGTCTGTGCGTCCATCAATATTCTCCTTTGGTAAATTCATGAAAGTTCTGTTATTAAGCATATGCATATTTATCAAAAATCATAAAGCGAGAAAAAACATGCCGCAAGAAGACTTGAGTAAACTGAAAATCGATAAATCGGTCAAAAAAAACGTTGCAGCCGGCCGCAGAAAAAAACCATTCATTATTGCCGCGCTGGTTGTTGTGCTGATCATTTGCGCCGTCCTGTATCGGCTCGGCGTGATCGCCCCGACTGCCACGGTGGATGTGACAACCGTTTCGCTGCTTTATCCCGCGCAGTCTTTATCCGTGTTGAACGCCAGCGGTTACATTGTCGCCCAGCGCAAGGCGGCGGTGGCTTCTAAAATGACAGGCCGTTTGACGGCGCTTATGGTCGAAGAAGGCAGCCTGGTGAAAAAAGGACAAATTCTCGCACGAATGGAAAATGCCGACGTTACAGCCGTGAAGGGCCAGGGCACGGCCAATCTGGCCAACGCCAGGTCGATGCTCAAGCAGGCCACGGTGGAGCGGGATAATCTTGCGCAGGAGCATGACCGCTATAAAAGGTTGATTGCCGGCGGTAATGTTTCTCAATCGGAATACGACACGATCCATACACGCTACCTACGCTCGCAGGAAGCGGTGAAAGGGGCGCAGGCCGCCGTGGAATCCGCCGCCGCCGCTCTTTCTGGCGCCGAGGCGAACCTCGATTACACCTTGATCCGGGCGCCATTTGACGGCGTCGTGCTGACCAAGAATGCCGATGTGGGCGACATCGTCACTCCGCTGGGCGCGTCATCCACGTCCAAAGCCGCCGTCGTCACACTGGCCGATATGAGCTCGCTGCAAGTCGAAGTCGATGTGTCCGAAACCAGCATCACGTTGATTAAAGTCGGACAACCCTGCGATATTCAACTCGATGCTTTATCCGACAAACGCTTCCGCGGCCTGGTGCACACCGTTGTGCCGACCGTTGACCGCGCCAAAGCGACGGTTCTGGTGAAAGTGCGGTTCATCGACAAAGATACGCGGATGCTGCCGGACATGAGCGCGAAGGTGTCTTTTCTTTCCCGCGAACTCACGGGTGAAGAACTCAAACCCAGGCTTGCCGTTAGTCAATCGGCGCTGGTCAGTGTCAAAGCAAAAAACATCGTTTATCTGATTTCAGATAATAAAGTGCGTGAGACGACCATATCGATCGGCGGCAAATTGGGAGATATGCAGGAGGTCACGGCAGGCCTGAAACCGGGCGACCGCGTGGCG
>CAYGNV010000357.1:0-2452 GCA_964351355.1 uncultured Smithella sp. | reverse complement strand
CCTCCCAGAAAAAGCGCGTTCCCGTACACAGGTCATCCATCACAACATGCGCGCCACACTCCTCCACTAACCGGATAAACGCGATATCGTCAATTTCGTTGCCCCAAAGGAAAATACGGGGCAGGCCGTCCGCTTTCGGAGCGGGTCGGCCTTTGATTTCATTGATATAGTCCTGCACCAGTTCAATGTGTTCCAAAGCGGGGATGCCCATGCCCGCCACCAGCACTTTGGTGATTTCCGCCCCGGATACGCGCGGCGGATTTTCCTTTCGCAGATCATAGAGTTCGCGAAGCAGGGCGCGTCGCCGGTTGTAAAGTTTCACGGCGTCCCGAAGTTTGTTTTGATCCAGTTTTGTGCCGGAAAATTCTTCCAGACGTTTGATAAAATAATCCAGCTCCTTGCGGTAGAAGACATCGGAAGACGGTCCCATCATGTGCGGAACATTGATCATGTGATTGAAAGGAGACGGTTTGTTGCTGCGCCAGATATGATACAGCCGTTCAATGGTGTCGCAACTATGCGGCGCGACAAACCCGTCGAGAAAATCGTATTCGCCTTTGAGCGCCATGTTAAAACAACTGCGGGCGAAAGGGCAAGCCATCGGTTCCAGCAGGGCGTCCGCTTCGTCGATGGGATCGTTCTGACTGCCCTGAATGCGGTAGGGCGCCATATCAAAGGCGGTGATAATTTCGTCCGGAACAAAACAGCAAAAATAACCGATGACTTTTTTACCCGCATCATGCAATTCTTTCGCACGTTTGCCTCTCTCATTATATAGTTCTTCAATTTTTTGCACAACGCTCATGGCGGCAACCCCTTTCCCCTTGTAAATTAAAATGACGGGGGATTATTGAGTTTATTGCTGATAAAATCAAGCGGATTTTTCAGATATTTCTGGGTTCTTGATCAGAGCCGTCCGACATGATATGCATTTCCTATGAGAAGAACCATCATACAAATTTATGAAGTACAAAAACCAAAGGAGGCTGAAGCTTTAGCCGATTTGGGCGTGGATCATATCGGGAGCGTGCTCACTGATTCCGATCAATGGAAAAATGCGACCATTCGTAAAACGAGCCAGGTCATACGGCAGGCGGGAGCCAAAAGCGGCCTGATTCCGCTTTTTAAAGATCCGGCAAAAATTTTTCAAGCGATTGATTATTATCAGCCGGCCTTTGTCCATTTTTGTGATGTGTTGTCTCCCTTTCCAGGGGCTCAGGCCACCGTCGTGCGCGAATTTGACGCGCTGCTTTCTCTGCAATTGGATGTGAAAGACCGGTTTCCCGAGATCGAGATCATGCGCTCACTCAGCGTACCGCAGGAGGGAATGGGTAAGACGGACGATATTCAAAAAAATGTTCTGCGTTTTGCCGAACTCTTCGCCCCGTTTTCGGATTATTTTTTGATCGATACCATGCTTGGCGCTGGTGAGCAGCCCGTCGCGGGTTATGTCGGGATCACCGGCCGGGTTTGCGACTGGAAGATTGCCGGGGCCGTTATCGACTGGAGTCCGATTCCGGTTATTCTGGCGGGCGGTATTTCCGACACCAATGCATTTGAAGCGGTGACAACCTTGAAACCTGCCGGGATCGACAGTTGTACCCAAACCAACGCGATTGATAAAAGCGGACAGTCTGTGCGCTTTAAAAAAGATATGAAAAAAGTCAAGCGACTTGTTGAGGAAACCCACCGGGCCGATAAGTTTATTGAGGGCGAAGATCTTGCCGCACACCGGATCCATACAAAGCCAGGATAAGGCCAGGGTGTAAGAAACATGAAGATAGCCATTATCGGAGCCGGACCCGGCGGCCTCTATGCCGCGCTTGCGGCGGCCAAGCAAAACATCCAGGTTGACCTCTTTGAAAAAAGGAAAGTAGGTGAGGGTATTGTCTGCGGCGAGTGTATTTTTGATTCACTGGGGATTATGGCCAGACCGGGCAGGGGACTGTTGCGCCCCGTTGATGAGATTATTCTGAGGGGCCGCGGGGATTTCACGTTTTCTTTGAGCAGGCACCGGAGATTATGGATGCTGGATCGCCGGATCTGGCAGCAGGAACTGGCCAACCTTGCGGCAAGTCGGGGTGTTGTTATTCATGAAAACACAAAGATTACAAAGGCTTGCCTGCTTCAAATGCAAAAGGAGTATGACTGGATTCTGGACGCCGGCGGCGCTCCGTCGGTAACATCCAGACTCTATCAATTCTCGGGTGATTATTTTCGAGAGTATCTTCTGGGGCGCCAACTGGTGCTGGCGGGCGATTTCAGCGCTCTGATGCCGCGCATCAAGATTGCTTTTTTTTCGAATTTACCTTCTGCGTTTCAACCCGCCTATTATTGGATTTTTCCCAAGGATGCCGGGCGGGCCAATGTCGGCGTGGCCTGCACCGTGCGCAGCGCCTTGAGCAAAGAAAGACCGGACTTGAAAAAACTGCTGGCGGATGTCTTGCGCGCG
>CAYGNV010000356.1:0-2465 GCA_964351355.1 uncultured Smithella sp. | reverse complement strand
ACTGGCTCCATTACGCCGATCACGGAATGGCTCTATAGCACCGATCAGTAACACCTCAAGATTAAAACCTTTGTGGGAACGTCGGCCAATGCGGTGAAGATTCAAATTTGGACAGCATTGATTGTCATGCTGATTCTTCGTTACCTTCAACTGAAGGCAACGTTCGGCTGGTCTCTTTCAAATCTGGTTGCTTTGCTAAGAATGAATCTCTTTGCTTACCGCGATCTTTGGCAATGGCTCGATGACCCTTTTGAAGGTCCACCTTTATCTAATATGCAGCCACAGGCAAAATTACAATTCTAGCAATTGGGACAGCACATGATAAAAAAACCGGAAACCTGTTTTAAGAAATGAGCAAAATCAGTCCAAATAAGCAATATTTTCAATGATATTATTTTTCAAACGGGGTAATTTGGACAGCAGTGACGCGGCGTGATTATTAACAGGGCACTGTGGGGCCGTTGAAAACCCCCTATTCACTTATTCAGGCCCAGATAGTAAAAGGTCAAATGCAGATATCTTAATGGGCCGAATTAAGTGTTGTGTCCCCGGAATTCGCCCGGAATTCCGGAATTCCCCTTTCAGGAAGCATGATCGTAAAATGGTTGTTGTTTTGGATAACGCCCGCTGGCACCATGCCAAGGCATTAACCCCGTGGTTGACAGAGCACCAAGACATCTTTCGGCTCGATTACCTTCCTCCATATAGCCCAGATTTGAACAATATCGAAAGAATATGGAAGCTGACACGAAAACTCTGCACCCATAATCGGTACTTTGCCACGCTTGAGGATATTGCTGAAACCGTTTTCAATCAGTTCGATACATGGAATCAACCTAACGAAGTCCTGCGCAGACTATGCGCAATTAATTGAGACGCTGTGTATAGTATTTATATTGCCAAAATAAGTGTTGTGTCCCCCGATTCAGGAATTACCAAAAGGGGCAGAATTAAGTGTTGTGTCCCCGGAATTACCCCGGAATTACCCCAGTCTTCCTCACGGCGGTTTTTTGTTTCGGTTCAAGCATTGCTGAAACTCCGGGCAATGACCCGGGCGATGTTCAGCATATGCTGGCGAACCGCTTTGGGCGGGCGGCCCGGATAATTCCGGAAAGTGATGAGTACGCCGTTTAAGGCCGCAAATAAAGCATGAGACAACAAACGAACGGATTCAGGCTTGTTCATTTTCCGGAAAAGTCTGTCAAATTGGTCGAAAATTCGTCGTTCGGCAGTATTGAGCTTTTCAATCTTTTCCGCTGAAAGAGAGCCGTCGAGCATGAAGTGGGTCATCATTCTGAAGTATTGATCATTATCCATCAGATAAGTGATGTAGGCGTCGCTTATCTTTACAATATCCGGGGTTTTTGCGTTTTCAATGAGCCCTTCCAGCGTGATGCCGATTTCCTTTGCACCGCGCAAAAAGGCTTCCACAAACAGAGACTGCTGATCAGGAAAATACCGGTAGATGGACGCATGTGAAATGCCTGCCTCTTTGGCGATATCCCGAATGCTGACTTTATTAAAGGGCTTTACGGCAAACACACGCTGGGCGGCATCAATGATGACTTCCTGACGGGCAAGTTTTGCCTCATCCTTGAGATGAGTAAATGTTTTGTTCTGTTTTATTTGCTTCATAGGGCACCTCCTATATCATAAATAGTCCTGAGACTGAAAAAAAACTTGACTATCTAACCAATGGTACGTATGGTAACCACTGGTTACAGTTTTACCAATATATTTCATAGAAGACCAGGTTTAACGAACGGATCAATCGATTTGCCGCTTTTTTGAAGAAAAGCGGCCTGAAGCCGGGCGATCGGATTGCCGTGCTATGTAAAAACAATGAGCACGCGACGACGGCCCTGTTCGGAGCGGCCAAAATCGGCATGAGTTTAGAAAAAACAACTAAAAGGAGGAAATCGCATGAATTTAAGAAAAGTTTTCTGTATTTCGGCAATCGTACTCATGATGTGTTTTTTTGTAACGGCGGGCAACGGTTATTCCAGCGAGCGTGGTTTCGATGATCGTGAAATCCGGATTGCGCAATTCGGCCCGCAAACAGGCCCTGCCGCAACGTGGGGTGCCGTATCCCGGGGCGGCAAGCTTCTTTTCGACCTCGTTAATGAGGAAGGCGGAATTCATGGCAGAAAGATCCGTTACTTTATTCGGGACGACCACTACAGTCCCACACAGGCAATGGCGGCGGTAAGGGAACTGGTTGACCGACAGGGGATTTTTGCCTTTACGGGAGGCGTGTCCGGCGCCGGCTGCCACGCCGTTAAAGAATTCATTGAGCGAAATAAGATTCTGTGGGTTGCCGTGGGTTCCGCCGCGCTGAACCCTGTTGATGATCCGCCCAGTCTTTATCGATTCCACTCATACCCACTGTTTCAAGACGAGGCAAGCATTGTGACAAAGTATGCGGTGGAGGAACTGGGGTTCAAGAAGATAGGATTCCTTTACCA
>CAYGNV010000355.1:0-2476 GCA_964351355.1 uncultured Smithella sp. | reverse complement strand
TGTAGAGAAAGGCACGTATCAGGATCGATTCAATCCGGCTAAGATTCATAACGAAACCTGGTAAGCCGTCGTTCAATAATAACTGTAACATTTT
Source organism: uncultured Smithella sp. (assembly GCA_964351355.1). Classification (GTDB taxonomy): domain Bacteria; phylum Desulfobacterota; class Syntrophia; order Syntrophales; family Smithellaceae; genus UBA8904. The sequence goes on along the minus strand of CAYGNV010000355.1, from coordinate 2,382 downwards.
AATATCATAACCGGCATAAGGGGCCGTAACGTAATGGATAGAAATGTAACAGCTATTTCTTAACGGCCCCTAATCGAAATATAGCTTGCCTTCCCGATGTCGGACAGTATGGGAAGGCAAGCAAAAGATAAGCAAAAAAATCCGCTATGCCCGGTGGTTGAATATTATTTGACCCTTCGGCCTTTTCAGTGTAGGGAGATTCGCAATTATCCGAAAAAAAGAGGGGCTGTTGAACTTGCAGTTTCCGTAATTTTTCGGGTTAGACAAACAACACCCTATGCAGAAGGAGACAGCCCATGAGTAACGCTAGCGGAACCAAAATAACGAACATCAAAATTAATCCTGATAACCTTTACAAGGAAGAGTCCTTCACGGACCTGACCTATGCCACCATCCGGCGCCTCACGCCCGTCAAGATTGACGGCTCGGTGGATGAAAACCGGGCGCCCATGTTTACCGGAATGGCCCAGCTGATGTCCCCTAACGGGCCGATTCCGGTTCAGTGCGTTATTGATGGCGCCAAAACCCTCAGCGAGGCAGCGGCTAAATTACCCGACGCCATTGAAAAATCGGTTCAGGCGATGATTGCCGAGGCTGAGGAAATGCAACGTCAGGAATCGTCCCGAATCATTCTCCCCGGCCAATAAACATGAGGTTTAGCTATGATTGAAAACACGATCGCAGCATGGCACAAATTGATTGAAGCGAGGGATGCAGAAGGATTGGACAATATCCTTGCTGAAAATGTGGTCTTCCATTCCCCGGTGGTGCATACGCCGCAGACGGGTAAGCCGATCACCACATTATACTTGACGGCGGCGCTGCACGTCCTCAACAACAACACCTTTAAATATCTGCGGGAAGTCATTTCCGGCAACCATGCCGTGTTGGAGTTTCAGACCGTGATTGACGAAATCACCATCAACGGCGTGGACATGATCACCTGGGGCGAAGACGGCAGAATCACCGACTTCAAGGTCATGCTCCGCCCGTTAAAAGCCGTCAACCTGGTCCACAAAATGATGGGCGACATGCTGCAAAGAATAACCTGATACGGTCAGATTGGCGCGATCAACCACCTCGCAGCAAGCTGTCGAGGTATGAAGTGAACGTCATTATATCGCGAGCTCGCTGCGGAGAATTAACGCTCGTCCCGCAGCAGCGGGATCAATTCCACAATAGCATTGGTTATATTATTTCTTGCTTTTGGCTATTTCCTCGTCCCGCAGAATTTTCCGCAGAATTTTGCCTACCGCCGATTTCGGCAACTCCGTGCGAAATTCTATCAGCTTCGGGACTTTATACGGGGCCAGCTTTGTTTTGCAGAAGGATTTTAACGATAAACATACGCCTGCAAACGTATCGATGTTTCCTTCGGCAGAATCAGGCGAAGCGCTCAGCGCCTGTATTTTTTAAAGCCAAACCACACCCAGACGCCACCCCAGAAAACAAGTGTCGGCCCCAAAGTCATACAGAAGAATAGAAATTTATTGCCCTCCCAGGGCTTCAGAAAGGCGGCGCAACCGGCAATCCATAAGATAGTGACCAGAATGGCAAGACGTATCCGTCCCGTCAGATTCATTTTAAGGACACGGTTATTGGACTGAGACTGGGGCCGAGGCTGGGGCCGAGGTTGGGTACTGGGCTGCTGTTCTCTCTCAGGTGGGGATTTGCGCCCCATCAACCGGGGAAGGAGAAAAATCGCCGCGCCAATCGCAGCCACAACCAGAATTTCTTGCATAAAAAACACCTCATCGCATCAGGACTTCGCGGATCATCTGCGGATTGGCAGACCAACCATCGAACTGGCTATAACACATATTTATCAATAATCCTATCGCTTGAAAAGATTGAAAATGGATAAAAAATGGCGGGAATGAGGATGGATAAGCGGCTTGCTTTCCGATAGTTTTAATTTCAATGATGGGTTATGATCGGACAGTCAGGCCACGAGGAGAAAAACTATTTCATGACGGACGACCCAATATACAGACAGCTTCAGATTCAATTAGATCAGTATCCGATTGGATATCCCGCAACAAAAAGCGGTGTGGAAATTGATATTCTGAAATATTTTTTCACCCCGCTTCAGGCAAAGATTGCTTTGTGCCTGACGCTGCGATCCATCGGCATCCCTCCCATCCGCAAAAGGCTCAAAAATAAATTTCATATTGAATTATCCCATGATGATCTGTCCGCGATGCTTGATGCAATGTTTATGAAAGGCGTCATCAGCCGCTCCGGCAGAACCGGGCCACCACATTATAGCATTGCCCTGCTGGCCATCGGCATGTTTGAATATCACGTGGATGATCTCACCCGCGAACTGGTGGAAATGATCCATCAGTATTTTGACGAAGCCTTCGGCGCGGAATTCTTCCG
>CAYGNV010000354.1:0-2479 GCA_964351355.1 uncultured Smithella sp. | reverse complement strand
ACATTTCTCTGGGAACCCTGAAGCTGACCGGCATGGTGATGTGGATCGTCATCGGTGCCTACTGCTTCTCCACGATCTACATGGCATTGGGAGCGTCGGAATTCATCAGCAGTCTGGTGTCTGACCTGCCGTTCGGGTATTGGGGGGTGTTCATCATTATCCAGATCGTATTCTTCATTCTGGGCATGTTGCTTGACCCATCGGCCATTGTCATGATCACGGCGCCCATTCTCACGCCCATCGTAGCTTTGATGGGATACGACCCCGTCTGGTTCGGTGTCATCTTCATCATGAACATGCAGTGTGCCTACATTACGCCTCCGTTCGGGTATAACCTGTTTTATCTCAAGAGTATCGCCCCCGAAGGCGTCGGGCTCAAGGACATCTACGGGTCCATTGTTCCTTACATCCTTCTGCAGATACTCGGATTAGCTATCGTGGCGGCTTTCCCGCAGATAGCGTTGTGGCTGCCCAATTTGATTTATGGCATTAGCGGTTAACATCATCTTCGGGCATTATGACAAAATGGGCTAGGAGAGTTTAGTATGAACAAACGAGCCTGTATCGCGACTGAAACATGAGTCACGATGCAGGCCCGAATATGAAACGATCATTACCGGCGTATTCTTATGCAGTCAGACGGTGGCGAAGCAAATGATTGACCGGAAAACCGCCGGCTGCATCATCAATATTTCATCAACATTCGGGGCGTATTGTTCAAGCAAGGCCGCGGTTGACATGCTTACCAAGGTTTTGGCGGCCGAGTGGGCCGACAAAAAGATACGCGTCAATGCAATTGCTCCCGGATATCTCAATACGGAATTTATTCAGCAGCTTGAGCAGCAGGGGAAGTTGGACATCGAATCCCTGAAAAAGCGCATACCGCAGAGGAGGATAGGCAGTCCGGATGAAATCACGGGCCTTGCGGTTTACATGGCCGGTGATGAGGCGACATATCTGACGGGGTCGGTTGTGTATATCGACGGCGGATGGACCGCATACGGATTCACATGAATGTGATCAGCGGAGAATATAAGCGAATCGGAAGATATCGACCAATAGGTCAAGTCTGCTCTCACTAAAAAACTTGAACTTTTAAACCCTTTTGAGTTAAATAATATTATGCAAATGAAACTCAAAAAGATTACCCGATTTCGGTAAGATCTTTTATGAGGCAACATTCTCACGCTACGTCCTTCTTTCAGCAACATTTATTTATGAGGCAATAGGACTATGGAAATTAAGAAATCGACTTATGATAAAATGATCCGGGAAATAACTTTGCTGAAAGAGCAATTGCGACGTGAAGAACTGCTAATACAAACATCGAGCGAGCAGGAGGATATATACAAGCTGATTTGGAATCATTCGCTGGCAGGTATTTATATATTACAGAAAGGTAGGTTTCAAATAATCAATCCCATTGCATTATCTTTTACGGGTTGTAATTTCGACGAACTCATTGGGAAAAAATCGAACAGCATTATTCACCCCGATGATCGAGAGATGGTAAAGAGGTCTGCCATGGCGATGCTTTCCGGCGAATTTACTCATCCCTATGAATTTAGAATCTTAACGAAACAGGGGAAAATATGTTGGGTTATGGAGAGCGTTATGTCCACTATTTTCAAAGGAGAACCGGCAATTGTGGGCACTGCGATGGATATAACTCTTCGGAAAATAATGGGCGAAAAATGGCAGGACTCAGAAAAGCTTTATCGCGCCATCTTTGAAAACACCGGAACTGCAACCATAATTATAGAGGAAGATATGACGATTTCCCTCATCAACTCTGAATTCGAAAAAATGACCGGATACAGGAAAGAAGAGTGGGAGGGGAAAAAAAAATGGCCGGAATACGTAGTCCCTGAAGATGTTGACAGGATGAAAAGATATCACGTCCAGCGACGAATTGACCCTGCTACCACGCCAAGAAATTACGAACATGACCTCATTGATGATAAAGGCAGAATTCGTCACATTACCCTTACCGTAGGTATGATCCCGGGAACAAAAAAAAGCATAGCCTCATTTACGGATGTCACAGAATGGAAAGAAGCGGAACGGAATCTAAAAAGAAGAGAGAGTGAATTGCAGGTCAAGTCCCAAAGTCTCCAAGAATTAAACACTGCCCTGAGAGTTCTGCTAAACGAGAGAGAAAAAGACCAAAAAGAATTATCAGATAAAGTATATTCCAATATTCATTCATTCGTCCTTCCCTATACTCATAAACTTAGAAAAAGCCATTTGGATCTCAAAGCCAAGTCCTATGTTGACATTATTGAATCCAACCTTGCGGATATTATTTCTCCCTTTTCATACAAAATATCTTCAAAATATCGAAATCTCAGCCATAAAGAAATTCAAATTGCCAATTTCATCAAAGAAGGTAAAACAAGCAAAGAGATTGCCGATCTCTTGGGTATGTCAAAGAGTGCCGTCGATATCTCACGCTTTCGGCTCAGAAATAAACTTGGGC
>CAYGNV010000353.1:0-2503 GCA_964351355.1 uncultured Smithella sp. | reverse complement strand
AAAAATAACTTGCAAAGCAGGGCTAAAAAGTGCTGACCAATATCATTGGTGTAAAGTTTAAAAAAGAGGGCCGGATATACAATTTCGACGCCGTTGACCTGATGGTGCATAAGAATGATCAGGTGCTGGTCAATACGGATAACGGCGTCGCCCTGGGAATTGTTGTAACCGACGTCCATCGCTGCGAATCTCATCAGTTGCCTCCCCATTTAAAAAACATTCTCCGTAAGGCCACCGCTGATGATTTGCGCGTCAGGGAAGAACTCGAACTGCTCGAAGAAGAAGCCAGAAAATACTGCATAGAAAAAATTCATGAAAAAAACCTGGCCATGAAATTGATCACCGTGGAGTGTTTTTTTGATAAAAGCAAAATGCTCTTTTACTTTACCGCGGAGGCCCGGGTGGATTTCCGCGAACTGGTCAAAGATCTGGTCGCGAAATTCAAAACCAGAATCGAACTCAAACAAATCGGCGCGCGACAGGAAGCGCGAATTATCAAAGGCCTGGCGGTCTGCGGGCGGACGGTCTGCTGCGCGGGCATCCTGCAAAATCTTGATCGCGTCACCGTGAAGATGGCCAAAGAACAAAGCATGTCGCTCAATCCGGAAAAAATATCCGGATTATGCGGAAGGCTGATGTGCTGCCTTTCTTTTGAACATGATGGATATGCCGGAGCAAAGAAATGTTCCAAAGTGGTCAAAATAGAGGAAGAGCCAACGCCAACCCCGCCGCAGGCAAAATATAAAATAACAAATGCGCAGGGAACGAATAAAAGGCGCACGGAGCCATAAGGAGCCGCAAACCATCATGTCCAAACCATTTTACATTACAACACCGATATATTATGTCAACGCCTCGCCGCACATCGGGCACGCCTATACCACCATCGTCGCCGATGTCCTGGCCCGATACGCCCGCATGACGGGGCGCGAAACATTTTTTGTCACCGGTACGGACGAGCATGGCGATAAAATCGCCGAAGCCGCTAAAAAAGCAGGCATTACGCCGAAAAAATACGCAGACGGAATCAGCGCGCAGTTCCGTCATCTGTGGCCCGAACTGGCCATCACCAACGATTACTTCATCCGGACAACCGACGCGAATCACATGGAAACCGTTCGTTCCATTTTGCAAAAAGTTTACGACGCAGGCGATATTTATTTTGGCGCTTATGAAGGATTTTACTGTGTCGGCTGCGAACGTTTCTACATGGAAAAGGAACTGGTCGATGGCAAGTGCCCCGACCATCAAACCGAACCGGAACACCGCAAAGAAAGTAATTACTTCTTCCGCATGAGCAAATATCAGGACTGGCTGATCCGGCACATCCAGGAAAACCATGATTTTATCCGGCCGGAACGGTATCGCAATGAAGTGCTGGCATTTCTGCGCGAGCCGCTGGAAGACCTCTGCATCTCCCGTCCCAAAGCGCGCCTGGCGTGGGGTATCACGCTGCCTTTTGATGAAAAATATGTAACCTATGTCTGGTTTGACGCGCTGATCAATTACGTCACCGCGCTCGATTACCCGGATGGAGCAAATTTCAAAAAATTCTGGCCTGTAGCCCAGCATCTGATCGCCAAGGATATTTTAAAACCGCACGGCATTTACTGGCCGACGATGCTTAAAGCCGCGGGCATTGAACCCTATCAGCACCTGAATGTGCATGGTTACTGGAATTCGGATTCAAGCAAAATGTCTAAAAGCCTGGGCAACGTCGTCCGGCCGCTGGATTTGAAGGACAAATACGGTCTGGATGCTTTCCGTTACTTTTTGCTGCGCGATATGGTCTTCGGTCTGGATTCCAACTTTTCCGAAGAGGCGTTTGTTGCGCGCCTCAATTCCGATCTGGCCAATGATCTCGGTAATCTGCTCAGCCGCACCATCACCATGGCCATCAAATATTGCGACGGGAAAATTCCCGAACCGCCCGCGCCTGGCCAGGAAAACAGTTTGCAGGCGGCGGCGCTCAAAGCGGTAGCGGACGTGGAGGCGTCTTTTGCCGACATGTCACTGCATAAAGCACTGATGGCCATCTGGGAACTGATCAGCGCCGCCAATAAATACATTGTGGAAAACGAACCCTGGTCTCTGGCCAAAGATGAGACCAACCGGGAAAAACTTACGGCAATCATGTATCGACTGCTGGAAGCGCTGCGCGCCGTCGCCATTTTAATATCCCCGTTCATGCCCCAGGCGGCGGAAAAAATCCTGAATCAAATCGGTCTGGAGCTATCGCAAAAATTTGATCTGGACGTCATCCGTAAAAACGAAGCACTGCCCGCCGGCCGCGCTTTAATTCGCGGCGAGTCGCTCTTTCCGCGCGTGATCGCTGAAAAGGAAGCGCCCCGTCAACCGAAGAAGGCGGCCGTCAACTTCAAGCCGGAAATTGAATATGATGAATTCGCCAAAGCGGACTTGCGCGTAGCGAAAATTCTGGCGGCCGAAGCGGTCCCCAAATCCAACAAACTGGTTAAGCTGCGGATCGATATCGGAGAAGAGC
>CAYGNV010000352.1:0-2506 GCA_964351355.1 uncultured Smithella sp. | reverse complement strand
GTCTCCCAATGTTTTTGCCATATAACCCCCCCATTTTTTCAACGCCAAACTTCTTAGTCATTTATTTACAGATTGTCAAGAAAAAGCGTCCCTTGAAATAAATGATGGAATTGCGGGCATTCGTCCATTATTTTTTTAGCCTGAAAGACACTTCAGCGAATGGTGTTTAGAGAATAAACCGTGAAGTTTTAGCGCTTTGCGGCTGATATAAATATTGCTTGAAGATGCAATGGAAAGCGGCTATAGGCGAAGCGGACTTTGCATTTGGGGGTTGCCGTTGCTATCTTAACCACACTGCCTGGAACGAATCAACGACCTCGCAGCAAGCTGCGGAGAATTAACGCTCGTCCCGCAGCAGCCGGATAAAGTCGGCAAAAGAAGAATATGGAGGAAAATATATAATGGCAGGAACACTGCGCAAATCTTTAAAAACAATAGAGGACTACAAGATCAGTATTCCTCACTATACGGATTTGCTGGATATACTGGGGGAAATTCTGATTCTTCGGGAAGAATACCGCAGGAATATGACGAATCCTGTTTTTTCGATGGAAGATAGATTAATCCCCGGAAAAATGGAAGGAGGCCTTCCCCTAATTGATCTTGCGGGGCAAAAATACGACTTGACCCGCCCGAAAGAGTATTTTTACTCGCTGATTGCCATCGCTGAAAAAAGAATGCCTGCGGACGCGCATAAGTTTCTCGATATTATTAAAGATGAAAAATTTGATTGGGAAAAGATTATCAGAGCGTCATTTGATCCCAATCCTGCCGAAGAGGAAGCTCTGGAAAAAGAAGAGAAGATGTCGGGAGAAAATGATGAACATCTCGATCTGGTCGATTTGTTTATCGAAGAAAGCCTCCGTCCGGAGTTGGAAGTTATCGCTGAGCGATATGATGCGCATGTTGAAAAATCCGGCTGGACGGAAGGTTACTGTCCCATTTGCGGCAAGGAACCGAAAATCGGTGAAATCCGGGAAAGAGAAGACGGCCGGCGTTATCTGTTCTGCCACCAGTGCGGATATAAATGGCACTTCTGCCGGATCAAGTGCCCCTTCTGCGGTAACGAAGAACAACATTCCCTGGCCTATTTTGCCGTGGAAGGCGAAGAAAGCCATCGGGTTGATGTCTGCAACAAGTGCCGCCGGTATATTAAAATCGTCGAGTTGTCGAAATCATCCGAAGACGTGAACCTGGATGTGGAAGATATCGCCACGCTGCATCTGGATATGCTGGCGTATGAAGAAGGATATAATTAATCCTGATGTTTCGCCTGCTCTGCTTTTGCCAATCCTTTAAGGACTTGCTTTTCACGGGGGCTCATAATAAGGAAATGACTTGATGAAAGATGATCATATTAGTCAAGTTGTTAAAATTCTGAAAAAAGAGTTGGCCGTGGGAACGATGCCCATTGTTTCGCATCTGGCGGAAGATCAGCGGGATCCCTTTGTTATTTTGATTTCCACACTTTTGAGCCTGCGCACCAAAGATGAAGTCACGGAAGTCGCCACGGAAAGGCTTTTCGCTCTGGCTTCCACCCCCGAAGAAATGCTGAAAGTTCCTCAGGCCAAAATCGCCAAGACGATCTTTCCGGTTGGCTTTTACCGGGTCAAGGCCGGGACCATTCATTCCACCTGTCGCGAGCTCATTGACCGTTTTGGCTCGAAAGTGCCGGATAATCTGGAAGACCTCTTAAGCATCAAGGGTGTCGGGCGTAAAACGGCCAATCTGGTCATCACGCTGGCTTACGGTAAAGACGGCATTTGTGTGGATACGCATGTCCATCGCATTTCCAACCGGCTGGGATATGTTGCCGCCAAAACACCGGATGAAACGGAATTTGCGCTTCGGGTCAAGCTGCCGCGCCGGCACTGGATCATTTACAACACGCTGCTGGTTGCGTTTGGCCGGAAAACCTGCAAGCCCGTATCGCCGCTTTGCAGCACCTGCCCGATCAGTCAATACTGCGACCGGATTGGCGTGACCGTGAGCAGGTGAAGTTCAAGGCGTGAGGCGTAGGGAACGATTCGAATTCAAAGTTTAATTTTAGCTTGAGGGACCCAAGGTCCATTACTGTTTTGAATACAATCTTATTTTGTGCTATTATTACATCAAATTATCGGTGAGGTGAGTTCATAATGGAAACAAAATTAAAAATGATTTATTGGAAAGGTGAAAAATTTTGGGTGGGAAAGCTTATTGAATATCCCGGCATCATGACACAGGGAGAGACACTTGCAGAACTTGAGGAGAACATGAAGGATGCATATATTCTGATGGCAATGGACGATGTTCCGGTCGAACATAAAGTTAAAGAACTCACCATTGCTGTATGAAAAGAAGGGACCTTATCAAAAAAATAACTTCTGTCGGGTGTGTCCTTCTGAGGCACGGCAATCGACACGATCTTTACGGTAATCCCAAAACGGGTAAGAAGCAACCTGTGCCAAGGCATAAGGAAATAGACGAAATCCTGGCGAAGCATATTATAAAAGAGTTGGCATAA
>CAYGNV010000351.1:0-2516 GCA_964351355.1 uncultured Smithella sp. | reverse complement strand
CCGAATACTGGACGCCTTCGCCGCTTCTGGAAAAACTGGCAAAAGAAGGAAAAGGATTCTATTCTAAATAATCTTTAAAAACCCCCGGTGGACATTTTCCACAGTCCGCCGGGGGTTTTCTTTTAATGGCCTGTTGCCCAATCGTTATCCATTGAAGCGGCCGTTGAGTAATTTTACGAAAAAATACCTGGCAGCGAACCACCTCATTAATCAACCACCTCGCAGCAAGCTGCGGAGAATTAACGCTCGTCCCGCAGCAGCGGGATTAACCCTTTTCCCGGTTGGCAGTTGAATTATCCAAAAGGCTAACTTCTTTTTTTAAATGCTGGATTTCTTTCTCCAGTTTTTCATATTCCACCATTTTCCGTTTCAGAAAATGATAGGTAATTTTAAATTTTTCTTCCACACCATTTGGCGTTAAATAATACAAATAAGCTGTCTTGTTTTTGGAGTTCTTGAAATTTTCGGCCTTGATGTAGCCTTTTTCAATCATCGCTCTTATTAAGTAATTGATTTTGCCAAGACTTAAGCCCACAGAAACCGATAGATCCCTCTGCGTCATTTGCGGATTTTCATTTACTGTCCGCAATAGCATAAGTATTTCTTCTGTTTCTGTTATGTTATTCTTTTGTGTAGGCATAAATAAAATAGTCCGTTCATGGAGTGAACACACGACATTTAATAATGAAATTAAAACGCGATGTCAAGGAATAAATAAAAAAGTTTTAAGATTTAAGATTTAAGTTTTAAGATATAAGATGCAAGATTTAAGGGCGATGGGGATCGCGTCAGTCCCTACAATGTCCTTATAAGCCATTTCCAGATAGGGATTACGTTAATTTTGTTCTCTATGACGGTTTCGTCATCCCATGTTACTATTGTGCCGGTGGAGAGTGAAAGCTCATCCATTGCGCTTTTCAATCCATGGAGTTCTCTGGCAAAGGTCTTTTTATCCGACATCTCCCAGCATACCTGAATCAGCTGCGTCTCGCCTGAAATTCTGTGCCGCGTAAAGAAATCAATTTCACGCCCGTCTTTTGTATTGAGATATTCCACATAATACCCCGCACGGCGCAGGTGCATAAATACCATTGTTTCCAGTAACTGGCCGTAATTATATGAATTACGAAAGGTCATGGCGTTCAAAAGGCCGGTATCGATGGTATATATTTTAGCGGGGTTGATGAGCCTTGATTTTTCAGAACGACTGTGAATGGGAACTTTGTAAAACAAAAAAGCATCTGTCAAATGATCAAGATATTCGTACAAGCTGTTCTTGGTACATTTGATCGACATGCTTTTCATGGTGTTGAAGAATTTGTTAACACTGAATTGCCCGCCGGAAGAATTCATAACATGGCGGACAAGGTGTTTAAGCACAAGGATATTGCTGATCTTATGGCGCTCGACGATGTCTTTCAGCAATACAGAATCGATATAACCTTGCAATATTTCGATGCGAAGATTGCGATCCGTTTTCTGTACTTCCGGGAAGCCTCCAACTTCAAGATAATCTTTTACAGCCTTGCGTAATATGGAGGCCGTGCTCGCGCCAAACGTTTTGGGTCTGTCGGAAAAAAGCCCGTGAAATTTTAAATATTCCTCAAAACTGAACGGGAATATTTCTATGGCTAAAGAACGCCCCCGTAAACTGGTGGCTATCTCCGAGCCAAGTAACTTTGATGATGAGCCGGTAATGAAAATTTGAAGATTTTCCGTATCAAGCAAACGCCTGATGAACATTTCCCATTGATCAATTCGCTGTATCCCCTCAAAGAAAAAGTAACAGCGGGCATTTCGATGTTCGGGATATTTCCCAAAATAGACATCAAGGATTTCCTGAAAATTGTTAACGCTAAACTCAAACAATCGATCATCTTCAAAATTAAGATAAAGTATTTCCTCTTTTTTTATTCCCGAGGCAATCAGTTCTTTTATTTTCTGATAACAAAACCAGGTCTTACCCGATCGCCTCATGCCGATGACGACATCCGCCTTGCCCTTTACTTCAGAAAATTCCGTATTTCGAATTACCAGTTCAGGCAAATTCCGTTCATGGAAATCGTCAATAAGCTGCGAAATTATATTTTTCATACTGGATATTATATCTCTTTTTTAGAGATAATACAATTGATTTATGTCTCTTATTTTAAGTAGTTAAGATTTAAGTTTTAAGATTTAAGTAATTAAGTAATTAAGTTTTCAGCATAAAGCGCCAGGCATCGGCGCACATGGCGTCGAGGTCACGAGTGGTCTCCCAGTTCAGAAGGCGGCGAGCCAGGGACGCATCGGCATAAGAGACGCCGATATCACCGGGGCGACGGCTGGTGATCCGGTAAGGGATCTGCCGGTTTGTAGCCTTCTCGAAGGCCCGGACCACCTCCAGAACGCTGTAGCCGCGGCCGGCGCCGAGATTGACGATCAGAGGCCCCGGCCCGAAGGCGCCGTCGCTGGTCCCCGTGTGTTGACTTTCAAGGTATTTGAGCGCCGCCACGTGTCCCTCGGCCAGATCCATC
>CAYGNV010000350.1:0-2517 GCA_964351355.1 uncultured Smithella sp. | reverse complement strand
CGGGAGCAAGCCTTGATTATTCGATGATACCCGACAGCGCGGCTTCAATGGCCGGATACCGGAATTGAAATCCGGCGTCGAGCAGACGCCGCGGAACCACACGCTGACCCTTGAGCAACACGTTGCCGAATTCGCCCAGAATCAGCCTGATCATAAAAGCAGGCGCGGGCATAAACGACGGCCTGTGCAAAATCCTGCCGATGGCCCGGCCGAGTTCCTTATTGCGGACAGGTTGAGGCGAACACAGATTCACCGCGCCTTCGATTTCTTTGTGCTCAAGCAGGAACATAAAGGCCGCGGCAAGATCGTCCATCTGCACCCAGGAGAACCACTGACGCCCGTTGCCCAGCGGGCCGCCCAGAAAATATTTAAAAAGCGGAAGCATCTGGCCGAGAGCGCCGCCGTTTTTCCCCAGCACTATGCCGAACCGTGTGATGATCACGCGAGCGCCCTTGTCCCGCGCGCGGAGGGCTTCTTTTTCCCAATCAAAGGCCAGCCGGGCGAGAAAATCGCTGCCGGGCGCGGAGCTTTCGGTGAGTTCCTCGTCTTCATGAAAGCCGTAAATCCCCACGGCGGACGTGCTGAAAAATGTGACGTGCTTTGCGTCATCCGGCAGAGCTTCGACCAGATGGCGTGTGGTCAGGATGCGGCTCTGCCGCAGAACTTTTTTATAGGAATCCGTCCAGCGGCTGAAGATGGAAGCCCCGGCCAGATTGATGACAACGTCATGGTCCGGCACGGCTTTCTGCCACTTGCCTTCCGCCGTCGGATTGCCGGAGATGTAAGACAGGCCTTTCATTTGCAGTGTCGGCGCTTTTTGTTCATGAGCCAGAATGGTCACGTCGTGGCCTTCGGCAATGAACAGTCGGGCCAGAAATGTCCCGACAAACCCCGTACCGCCCGTCATGAACACTTTCATTTTCGGTCTCCTTCTTCGCCGGCAAATCTATCCCTGATCATGTTTCGTCAGATAACCAATGATATTTTTATTGCGCCGCGCATCAGCATGCCAATGTCGCTTTCAGGGTATCCGTTTTCAGGTTGCCACCGGACATGATCATTACTACTTTTTTACCGGCCAGGCGGTCTTTAATTTTGTAGGCAGCCATCAGAGAAACTGCGCCCGCGGCCTCGGCCAGATTATGGGTGGCTGTCAGCGCCAATTTAACGCCTTCCAGTATCTCGTCTTCGGTCAGCAAAACGACATCATTGATGGTGTCCTTGAGAAGAACATAGGGCAGATGGAATACCGTTCTGGCGGCCAGGCCGTCTGCAACCGTATGGGCATCATCGAGTGTGACAATTTCTCCCTTTTTCCATGAATTATAGAAGGACGGCGCGTTCTGAGGCTCCACGCCAATGATCTCGATGGCGGGCTTGATGGCGCGGGCAGTTTTTAGAAGTGATGCGCAGCCGGCGCCGCCGCCGATGGGACAAATGATGGTATCCACGTCCGGCAGGTCTTCCAGTATCTCCAGTCCCATGGTGGCCAGGCCGTTTAAGATTTCCGGTTCGTTGCCCTGTTGAACATAGTAATAACCCGCGCTGTCCACCAGTTCATCGCAGTAAGACTGGGCATCGTAGAAGTCTTTCCCGTGGACAATGACTTCCGCGCCATAGCTTTCGATGGTTCTGTTGATTTCCGGATTGTTGTTTTCCGGCACGACAACCGTGCAGGGCACGTGGAACCATTGTCCCGCCCAGGCCATCGCCAGACCATGATTGCCCCGGGTCGCAACAAGGATGCCCGCTTCCAGTTCTTCTCTGGACATGTGATGAAAGAAATTAAGCGCCCCCCTAATCTTGAATGACCCGGTCGGGTTGTGGTTTTCATGCTTGACAAAGGCTTTGCAACCGATAAGTCTGGAGAGTTCTGAATAGCAGATCAGGTTTGTTCTGTTCAGGTACTTGTAAATAATCGATTTCGCCATGAAAGTTCTTGCCAGGTTGACCTGCTCGCTTAGTGCCTCGTATTTTTTCTGCATAAAAAACCCTCCCAAGGTATTACGTCCAGTATCTTCTTACCATCTTTTCATTAGCTGTCAAGACAACTTCCGTCCTTCGTTTTAACCTCGCACCCCCTCGTGCCGTGCCACCCTTCAGGGTGGTGACCTCGGGCCACCTCGAGTGACCTATAGGTCATTAGGGGTCAGTCTATACACCTGATAACCATTTCTGCATAACGTTCGGCCGCACCCATGTTTGCACGGACAACTGCCTTGCCTTTCTCTCCACGGGCGCGCAAGTCCTGCGGATCAGACAGTAATTGCGTGATGCCTGTTGATAATTCCCGTGTGTTGGCAATGCGAATGCCCGCGCCGGCATCCTCCAGAAGCGCCGCCTCCTGGCTGAAATCTTCCATCGATGGGCCGTAAAAAATCACTTTGCCCCAGGCTGCGGCCTCCAGAATATTCTGTCCGCCTTTTGGAACCAGCGAGCCGCCGCAATAGACAACTGTCGCCAGAGAATAAACCTTAAAGAGCTCGCCGATCGCATCGACAACAATCACTTTTTCAT
>CAYGNV010000349.1:0-2530 GCA_964351355.1 uncultured Smithella sp. | reverse complement strand
AAATTCTGGTGTATCTGGAAATCTGCGACGGCAACATGGAAGAAGGCTCTTTCCGTTGCGACGCCAACGTGTCGATCCGGCCCAAAGGCCAGCAGGAATTCGGCACACGCACAGAACTCAAGAACATGAACTCCTTCCGCAACGTCCAGCGCGCGCTGGAGTATGAAATCAATCGTCAGCAGTATCTGGTGGAAAACGGCCAGCAGATCATACAGGAAACTCGTTTGTGGGATGACGCGCAGGGGGTGACCAATTCCATGCGCAGCAAGGAAGAAGCGCATGACTATCGCTATTTTCCCGATCCCGACCTGGTGCCGGTGATGGTGGATGAAGCCTGGGTGGAAAAAATCCGGCTTGAACTGCCGGAACTGCCGCAGGCGATGCGCGAGCGGTTTGTGAAAGACTATCAGATTCCCGCTTATGACGCAGGCGTGCTCACGGCCGATAAAGCGCTGGCGATGTATTATGAAGACGTAGTCAAACTTTGCGGCAAACCCAAACAGGCCAGCAACTGGGTGATGGGCGATGTGCTGCGGTTTCTCAACGAGGAAAAACGCGATATCCGCCAGTGTCCCATTACGGCCAGGGCGCTTGCCGACATGATCACGTTGATTGAAGAGGGCGCCATCAGCGGCAAAATGGCCAAAGAAGTAATGGATGAAATGTATAAAAGCGGCAAGCCGCCACAGGATATCATTGCTGAAAAAGGCCTGGTGCAGATTACCAATGAAGGGGAGTTGGCTCAAACCATTGCCCAGATCATCGAAGCCAATCCCGCTCAACTCCAGGATTACCGGGGCGGCAAGGAAAAGCTTTTCGGATTCTTTGTCGGTCAGGTGATGAAGGCGACTCAGGGCAAGGCCAATCCGCAAATCGTCAACGACCTGCTTAAAAAGATGCTTGCCTGATGATAAAAACAGTCTTCTGGAAAAACAACACAGTGGTCATGATTGATCAGAATGCTCTGCCGGCGCTTGAGCGGCAGGTGGTCTGTTCAAATTACCGGCAGGTGATTGCCGCCATCAAAGATTTAACCGTGCGCGGCGCACCGGCCATTGGGGTTACCGCGGCGCTGGGCGCGGCGCTGGGCGCGCAGACGTTGGCGAGAGAGCCAGCCGAAAAATTCCAGATAAAATTTAACGGAATTTGTGATGAAATTGCCAAAGCCAGGCCGACGGCGCGCAATCTTTTCTGGGCGCTGGAACGGATGAAGCAATATCTGGACGAGGCAATTCTTTCCGGAGCGCAAAACATGGCCTTCGAACTGGTGGCCGAAGCCAAACGGATTTGCGCAGAAGATATCGGCATCAACAGGCAAATGGGCCGGCACGGCAGCGAACTCTTTGCCGACGGCGATAACATCCTGACGCATTGCAACGCCGGCGCGCTGGCGACAGCCGGTTACGGTACGGCGCTGGGCGTGATCCGCGCAGCCAAAGCACAGGGCAAGAAACTGCATATCTATGTCAATGAAACCAGACCGGTGCTGCAGGGCGCCAGGCTTACAGCCTGGGAAATGAAGAAGGAAAAAATTCCCGCCACCTTAATCACAGACAGTATGGCGGGATTTCTGATGCGGCAGGGTAAAATTGATAAGATCATTGTCGGCGCGGACCGCATTGCGGCAAACGGGGATACGGCCAACAAAATCGGCACCTATTCCCTGGCCGTTTTAGCAAAAGCGCACCGGATTCCTTTTTATATCGCTGCGCCTCTTTCCACGTTTGATTTTTCTCTCAAGACAGGGGCGGCAATTCCCATTGAAGAAAGACAAGCCGATGAAGTGACATGCTTTCGCGGCGTCCAAACTGCGCCTCGGGGGATGAAGGTTTACAATCCGGCGTTTGATGTTACGCCAGCCAAATTGATTTCGGCAATCATCACGGAAAAGGGTATTTTGACCAGACCGTACGGCCGTTCATTGGCCCGTTTGCGCAAAGGAATTAACAAAAAATGAAATGGCTGCTCTTTGATTTTGACGGTGTTCTGGTGGATTCGCTTGACGTTTACGAAAAAACGGTGACCGATTGTCTGAAAATTATCAATCAGCCCCTTGCAAGAGGCCGGGAGGAATTTCTGGAACTCTTCGAAGGGAATTTTTACGAATCCCTTGTGCAAAAGGGCGTGGATCTGGAAAAGTTTGTGTCCGCCTCCGTGGATATTATATCGAAGGTCCATTACGCCGAAATGAAGCCCTTTGACGCAATCCGGCCGGTTTTACGAGAACTTGCGAAAAATCATTCCATGATCGTTATTTCCTCCAACGATACGCCGACCATTACCGAAGCGTTGCGCCTGTATGATTTCAACGGGATTTTCTCGGAAGTTCTGGGCTCGGATTTCATGCTCAGCAAAAAAGACAAGATTCTCCATGTTATCGAAAAATATAACGCCACGCTTCAGGATATTTATTACATCGGCGACACGACCGGCGATATCAAGGAAGGCAAGCAAGCCGGCGTTAAAACAGCGGGTGTGACCTGGGGCTGGCACAGCAAAGAAAAAATGGCCGCCTCGCAACCCGACTATC
>CAYGNV010000348.1:0-2539 GCA_964351355.1 uncultured Smithella sp. | reverse complement strand
TTCCGTTGGCCGATCTTTACTGAAGACTTCAGATGCATGTTCCATAAGTTGCTTCTTCCAGTCTGTTATTTGGTTCGGATGAACTTGGTATCGCTCGGAAAGTTCAACGATTGTCTGTTCCCCTTTTTTGCCCGGCCTTCTCCGACAGTTCGGCGGGCTTCGGCCTGGTCCTGCACCAGCATGAATTTCCGGAAAACCATGTTTCTATTGATTCTGTCAAAGATTTCCGCGAGTTGACCATGATCAAAATTAAAGGGGAAAAGTGGATTCGTCCTGCGAGCAGATGGTTTATGCGGAAGCTACTACCGTCCTGCCGCTCCTGGCGAGTTACGCCTACCACAAGGGCAGCTGGAAAAAGCGCAAAAAATGGGAATTGGCAAATATTTTCGCTGGCCGGGAGAAAACCATCACTAAAAAGTAAGCAGGACTAAGCCACATTAGAAGTAACTGACCCGGGGCGCAGGATTGATTCGTTTAGTGCATACCCGATCGGTCAGCGTGTCAGCGTGAACTTGTAAACCTTGGAGGAGAACACTCCCGGGGCCGTCTGGATGAGGGTCTCGGGTGCCCATTTTTTCCACTTGAGAATCAGCCTCTTCCCATCATATGACCAGGTGCCTGAATCGCCGCCGGTGGCACGCTTGAAGGTTCCATCGGCGTTGATTATAACCTTGTCGTTCCACTGCTTGTGCACACCCTGATACTCACCTGCTATCAGCTTTGCGACAGAGGGGTCTGCTTTTTCAGCAGCCAGCGAGAAAGTGGACGCGGTGGAGGATAAAACCGGATACCCGCCATTTGTTCCGTCAATTTTCCATTTGCGGTATAAACGGTCGCTTTTTTCTTCTACCATCTGATTTAGATTGTCAAGCAGCGTGCCGTTCAAATTCGCTCTTTTGCCCGGTCCATCGTCGGTTCGTGTCATAACCGCTGCCGTGGCCGAATCAAAGGAATAGACAGGTCCAAAAGAATTCTCGATCATAGTATTGGAGTCTGCATTCTTTTTATCCAGCAAGGCAATGACATCAAGCACTTCACCGAGTCCGTCCTTTTTTATATCCTTTTTGTTTTTATAATAATATGAACCCTTGCCGTATTTAATATCGCTATTGATGCCCCCGGCCTTCGGCTGCTTAAGCCAGAAGCCGTTTAATACGCTATACAATGTCTTATCGGTTTCTCCCCAGCGCGCACTGGCAAGTCCTATAATGCCGCCCACAACGTTGGTTCCTGATCCTTTGCCGCTTACAGCGCCGATATTGTAGCTGTTTTGAACATACACACCCTCGCCGCCGAGACCGCCCAAATGAAGATTAGTTCCCGCTCCCGAACTGCCGCTGATACTGCCTGTATTGTAGCTGTTAATAATCATGCTTCCGTACCCGGCAATACCTCCGGCGCTCAGGCCGCCAACCTTTCCCGTTGATGAAACAGAAATCGCACCGGTATTATACGTATTGATGAATCCGTAGACTCCGCCGAAATCTACAGTATTGCCATTGAACCCAAGTTTGTCGCCGCCACCGATACCGCCGACACTTATAAGCTTGCCGGTCTGTGCCGTAACGTCAATATTTCCTTTATTGTATATATACCCTGAATCAACGTATCTGATCGGCCTTCCGATAAGGCACCGATATGTCAATCCATAACCCAGCACGCCGCCGATAAACGCGTTTTTGATATCGCCGGTAGCGATTACGCTGATTTCGCCTGTATTATAAAGATCGGCACAATCGCTGTTATTCGGCTCTGCGGCAACGCCGCCGATTTTCAGATCTTCGGCTGATGCCTTGATGGTAATGGAACCGGTATTATAACAGCCGGAAATCTTTTTATCCGGTTCCGCGCAGACGCCGCCTATTTTCAGAGACCCCGGCGTAATAATCCCCCGACGGTTTTTTGCCCGGGAATCGATGACATTGCCCTCAAAAGAAATGGCGCCGCGGTTATAGGAATTGGTGATTTTTCCGGCTCTTACTGCAACGCCTCCCACGAGAGCATCGCCATTTCCCTTCACCGTCACGGTGGCATCGCTGAAACAGTTGTCGATCTCATAGGCGCTAACGGCGATGGCGGCCGCATACACCTTGAGCGTCAGTCTCTTTTCGACTCCCTGATAGGTAATTGACGATCCCTTGCCGATGCCAAGATTCTTGATGACGGCCCCGTCCTGAAAAAGGGCCAGCGATATTTCGGCATCACCTGTATCGGAATTGATATAGGGCGGCGTTGTTTTATCGCTGATGCGCAAATTGGTGAGCACATGCCCCCCGCCGTCAAAAGTTGCGGCAGTATCCGGTATGGCAATAAACTCAAACTTTGAACCGTTCATATCAAGGTCCGCAGTGAGTTTTACAAAATTATCTTTAAAGGCGTGTTGCAGCCCTTTGAGTCCGTTTTTCTGGCCGTATGCTACCATGTCCATATTCGATTTCGCGAGCCAGGAAAAATAAGCAAGCTTCCCCGCCGTATCGATGATGAACGGATTGCTCTCGCTGTTCGTTTGCGATGGATCAAGAAGCTGGAACGGGTATTT
>CAYGNV010000347.1:0-2543 GCA_964351355.1 uncultured Smithella sp. | reverse complement strand
ACTATGAGCATGCCGGGCTTAAAAATGTCCGGGCGGAAAGCTTCTTTGCCGGCCGCCATCCCCAGGCCGCCATACAGGCCAGCAAAGGCAAATCCATCAACATTAAAATTGCCAGCGGGGAATGGGTTTTCCCGACAAGTGGTGTCATTTTTATATGGGATGTTTAGGGTAGCAGGCTGAAGACTGAAGGCTAAAGGTCAGGGTTAAAAACAAACAAGGAGAAAGGCATGATCATCGATTCGCATTATCACTACATGACCAGCATGAGCGAGAAAGCGGCTGCAGAGATTGTTGAAATGGTTTTTCACGAAGCAGGAAAACTGGGGATGAACCCGGATCATGGAGCGCTGTTAAAAACCGCCGCGCAGACCTGGGGAGATCCCCTGGCGGACCGGCTCATCGGCAAGATGGACGAAGCGGGCATTGATGTCACCATCGCCCTGAACGTGGACAACTCTAATTTTCCGCTCGTTACCCCCGAGAAAATACAAATACAGAACCGGATGCTGGGGGAGGCGGTCCTCAGGCATCCCGGCCGTATTATCGGCCTTGCGGGCATTGACCCGAGACGACCGGAAGCAGTGGAGATGGCCAGAGTGTGTTTTGAGGAATATGGTCTGCGGGGCATTAAATATCACCCGGATCATGGTTTTGATCCGGCAGGGCCGGAATCATACAAAGTTCTGGAAGTCCTGGCCCGACACAAAGGAGTTCTTCTTACCCACACCGGGCCGCTGATGCCCAAAGGGCGCTGCAAATTTGCCGAACCCCTGATGCTGGCCGATATCGCCGTGGACTTTCCGGAAATAAAAGTGATTGCCGCTCACCTGGGCGGGTATATCAACTGGCGGCCCTGGGCGTCTCTGGCGGCCTTTCAAACCAACATGCACGGCGATCTGGCGGCATGGGACACCTTGGCCTATAAAAATTACGACCTGTTCTGCCGCCAGTTGCGCGAAGTCATTGATCTGGTCGGTCCCACAAAAATTCTGTTCGGTTCTGATGCTCCAGTCCAGACGCTTCTGTATCCGCTTAAAACGATTGTCCAGTTTATCCGCGACCTGCCTCAAAAAGCGCCGGCCGGTATCCATTTTACGGTCGAAGAAGTCAACCTGATACTGGGCGGCAACGCTAAATCGATTTTCGGCCTAGCAGATGCTTCTTCTTTATAAGGAAATTTATTATGTTCACAAATATTTTTTCACCGATCCGTATCGGCCAACTGGAAATTCCCAACAGGCTGGTCGTGCCGGCCATGGTCGTGAACTTTTGCAATGCCGACGGCACGGCGACAGAAAGATATACAGCTTATCATGAAGCGAAAGCCAGGGGCGGCTGGGGTCTGATCATTACAGAGGATTATGCGGTATCCCCCACCGGCAAAGGTTTCCCGAACATCCCGGGACTCTGGAACGACGCCCAGATCGCGAGCCACGCAAAATTTACCCAAAGGATTCACGAAAACGGCGGCCGGATTTTCGCCCAGATCTATCATGCCGGGCGGCAGACCTCCCAATTTTGTATCGGCAGCCAACCGGTTGCGCCCTCGCCTTTGGCCTGCCCGTTGATTCAGGAAATTCCCCGCGAGCTCACGCGTGATGACATAGTTGAGATTGTCGAACAATTCGGTGATTGCGCGCGAAGGGCAAAGAAAGCGGGGTTTGACGGCATTGAAATCCACGGCGGTCACGGTTACCTGATTGCCCAGTTTATGTCGCTTTATTCAAATAAGCGAACCGACGAGTATGGAGGAAACTTACTGAACAGGATGCGTTTCCCCCTGGAAATTCTGGCCAACATCCGCGCCAAAGTCGGGAAAGACTTCCCCGTCATTTTCAGGATATCGGGAGACGAGCTGGTTCCCGGAGGACGGAATATTGAAGATACGAAAGCCATCAGCCGCATGTTGGAAGAGGCTTCAATTGATGCTATTCACATTTCCGTCGGCACGTATGGCAGCTTTTACGGCATAGCACCGCCTGCCGCCATCAGCCACGGCTGGATTACCGATTATGCCCGTGAAGTAAAAGGGGTTGTTCAAATTCCGGTCATCACGGTCGGTCGGATCAATGATCCCTATCTTGCCGAAGAAATTCTGGCCTCCGGCAAGGCCGATTTGGTGGCCCTGGGCAGGGCTTCGCTTGCTGATCCCGAGTTTCCCAACAAAACCGCGAGAGGTCATATTGATAATATCAATTCCTGTATCGGCTGCCTGCAGGGCTGCATCGGCAGAATAGCACTCTACCAGCCCGCCACCTGCATGGTCAATCCCACCCTGGGAAAAGAAGCGGAGCTTCAGATCCGGCCGGCAGATCTTCGCAAGAAGGTCTTCATTGCGGGGGGAGGACCCGCCGGAATGGAAGCCGCCATGGTTGCAGCCATTCGAGGGCATGAGGTTCATCTTTTTGAAAAGTCCGAAAAGCTTGGCGGGCAATTTTATACCGCCGCCATCCCGCCGCATAAAGGCGAAATAGCAGGATTTATCATCTGGCAGAAAAAGCAACTGGCTGATCACCATGTTTCCATCCATCTTCAGACGGAGC
>CAYGNV010000346.1:0-2546 GCA_964351355.1 uncultured Smithella sp. | reverse complement strand
CGCCATCACGGGCTCGTTCGGCGCCACGCACGGCATTGACGTCGATCTTTGCCTGAGCTGTGGCCAGTGCCTCATCAGCTGTCCCTTCGACGCCGTTTACGAAACGGACGATGCGGTGGAGAAGGTGATCGCCCGCCTGCAAGACAAAAGCGTTTCGGTGGTCGGCATCATCGCGCCGGCCGTGCGCGTGGCCATCGGCGAGGAGTTCGGCATGAAAACAGGGTCGCTGGTGACCGGCAAGCTCTACGGCTCGATGAAGAAGGCCGGTTTTGAAATCCTCGACAACAATTTTGCGGCAGACCTCACCATCATGGAAGAAGGTTCGGAGTTGATCTCCCGCGCGCGCCACGCCGTCTTCGGCGAAAAGAGCGCATACGGCGGACCGATCGGCCCTCTGCCCCAGTTCACCTCCTGCTGCCCCGCCTGGGTTCGGTATGTGGAAACCCAGTGCCCGGCGCTGATTCCCCATCTGTCTTCGGCGAAATCCCCTCAGCAGATGGCCGGAACCGTCGCCAAAACCTACGGGACAAAAGTATGGAACAAACCGGCTTCGCAGATTTTCACCGTCGGCATCATGCCCTGCACGGCCAAGAAATATGAAGCTTCCCGCCCGGAATTCGTTAACGCCTATGAGTACAACAAAAAGCAGAGGCTGGAAACAGGACCCGCCTACCCGGACGTGGATGTCGTGCTGACCACGCGCGACCTGGCGCGCCTGTTCAAGAAGATGAATATTGATCTGGCCAAAGAAGCCGACTACAACCCGGACATTCTGTTTGCGGAATATTCCGGCGCAGGCACGATCTTCGGCAATACGGGCGGCGTCATGGAAGCGGCGGTGCGCACCGCCTACGCCGTGCTGACCGGCGAAGAACTGGCGAATGTCGAGTTCAAACCCGTCCGCGGCCTGAAAGGGGTCAAAAGCGCCTCGGTCACGCTCAAAGACGCCAAGTACGACAAGGAGGTCACAATCAACCTGGCGGTCGTCCACGACATGGCGAGTAACATCAAGCCGATCGTCGATGACGTTCTGGCCGGCAAGTCTCCGTATCACTTCATCGAGGTGATGAACTGCCCCGCCGGCTGCATCAACGGCGGCGGACAGCCGATTGACAAAAGCGGTTCATCCTGGGTCGAGGCGATCCGGCCCCTGTTTGCCTGGAAATAACATATCCATGAAAGGAGCTCTCTATGTCTGAACAAAAATATCAATATACGGAAAACCCCTTTGCCGTCACAAGGCGGGAATTCATCACCATCACCGGCGTCATCGCGGCATTTCTGGCCCTTCCGGCCATCTGGATCAAGTCGATTGCGTCCTCGAACAACGCCTACATTCAGGCCAGAACCCAGGGACTGTATGTCGACGACGTCAAATCGACAATCCGGGTGAGTCACGCCAACACTGCCGTAAACCGCTACTACAAGGAATTTGGAGGCGAGCCGCTGGGTCATCTCTCTCACAAACTTCTACACACCCATTACATTAACCGGACCAAAGGTCTTGGCTGAAATAAGGAGGATAAACCATGAGCCACGATAAAATGATTTTGAAGCACCCGTTGAGCGTCCGCATGTTTCACTATTTTCTGATTTTGAGTTTTCTGCCGCTTGCCGTCACGGGCGTTCTTCTTTACTTCAAGCCTCTGTCGGATGCGGCCATGCACCTGACCATGCAGATCCACGCCGCGGCGGGCGTCGTTTTGACCATTGCCTGTCTTTCGTTTTTCTTTCTGGCGTATGACCGTGTGATCCTGTTTATCAGACGCGTTTTTTCGTTTTCCATCGCGGATCTGAAATGGTTTGCCGTTCTGGGCGGCTACCCGCAGAAACTGATTCTTCGCAAAAAAGTGACTGTGCCGCCCATGGGCAAATACAATTCCGGCCAGAAGCTCTTCGGCATTTTCGTGCTGATCGGCGGATCGCTTTTAATCCTGTCGGGCTGGATTCTCTGGGGGTTCCCGCACGCCATGCCGCGCGGCTTTGTCGCCCTGATGGGAGACGTGCACCTGATTGCCGGCATAGTGCTGACGCTTTTCCTTTGCGTCCACCTCTTCCTGGGCGTTTACATGTTTGATGATTTCAAAGCCATGATCCTGCATGGTAAAATTCCCTATAAGGAGGCAAAGGAAATGGCACCGTTATGGGTGGAAAATGAAATTATCCCCATTTCCAAGAATCAGTGTGTCAATAATCAGTGTTGATAAAATGAAGTTGAAAAAGATAATATAATTACAAATATTTCCATTCCAAATTCAATGATGATACCGCGGCGGCCAGGAGGAGGCAACGAGGCTTATTATCCCTACGTTGAGGAAGCCGACGACGAAGCCAACAAAGGGAGCGCATGAATTGGAATTGGAAAAAAGTTGAACCTGAGAGGGGGGATTTCTCTGATCTTGAGGGAAGTATAAAATCTGAAGCATTGCCAAAGGTTTGATTCTTCCTGGATCAAACCTTTTTATTCCCTGAACAAAGGCCGGAAAGACTGCGTCGTAATGCTCGTTTGTCATTGTGAGTTCACGACAGTGAACGCGTTATATGAA
>CAYGNV010000345.1:0-2550 GCA_964351355.1 uncultured Smithella sp. | reverse complement strand
AACACGGCATTTTGCTCAAATGGAAGGATTGGACGCGCACGCCAATTCGGTGCGCATGCGCAGCACACCCGGTAAAGATGAGTAAACGGATAGCGCTTAACCCTTTTCTCCTCCATTCACCGACCCTTCACCTGCTATTCTGGTAACCTAAAGTAATTAATGGCCGTGTTTGAGTACTGCTTCCTGAAAAAGTTGAAACTTTGCCCTTGAAGAAAATACAAGACTTTAATGCGTTATCGGTAAGTGATTCTAATACAACGTGAAAAGAATTGTGCTCAAAATTGCCATCTTGCTGGGTGACTATACCAAAAAGTGCGATGATTTCTCAAAAGAGTGGCCACCGTACCAAATCGCATCGCAAGCTCCTGTTTTTCGATGTAAACTATCCCTTGACAAGCAAAATTAGCCCCCCTATACTCTCATTCTATCAATTAATGGTATATATCTCCAAAATCTCACGAACCCGAACCACCCGAAAGGAAACCGCCCCCGTGAAAACCAAACCGATTGCCCTCTGCCTGATCGCCTTCGTCGTCGGCTGTGCCACCACCCACCATCCTATAGCAAAGGACCACGATTTCCGAGGGCAGAGCGTGCTCAAAACTAGGGTGGTCGTCCCGACTAACATTGTTTACAGCTCGGCGATCATGCCCGCAGGCGAGTATATCCCCCTCTTCGAGGACGAGGAAGGAGTCTATTTCCAGTCCCCGACGGGAGTCTGGGTATCCAATTCCTCGTTCAGCGGCGGAGGGCTCTATCTGCCGTTTTCCCCAGGCGGCCAGATCTGGTTCTGGAACGATCGCGGCGGGAGACCGGGGCTGAGCTTCAAGTTCTGGAAGCTTCCCCCGGATGTGTCTTTTAAATTCGAGATCATGCTCCGATAAAAAACGAATACCCATGGACCGGCGTATCGACGAAACTCAGCAGGACGAGGACGAGTTCTTAGCCTAACTTAAATCCGGCTTCGGCCTTGATCTCGGCTCCGGCGACAAAACCCCTAGCACTGTCTCGGTGCCCAGAAGAAAATGAGAACTATTACCGTTTGTAAGTTTTGGTAATCAGAATTACTTTGGTTAGCTCGTGGATAATCGAGGTCGGTTGTCAATAGTGAACACCATAGGACGGTTGCCAAGATATCACATTGCACTTTTCCTTCGGTAATCATCACTTTTTGCTATCGCATCGTATTAACATTTGTTGGTGAAAAAGATAGACAAGCTTTTTTGGTACCTGCCTTTTAATCTACCACCTCACAGCAAGCTGTCGAGGTATGAAATGAACGTCATTATATCGCGAGCTCGCTGCGGAGAATCAACGCTCGTCCCGCTTAAGCGGGATTGAACGGGGGTACCCAGAGAAAGGCCCCAGAAAAAAATAAGCCCCATCGCTGACCAATGGCGATGGGGCTATCACTTCATTGGAGATCTGGAGAATCTTTTCCGTTCCAAACGCCTTGCTTGATAATCGGTTGATTCCATTCCAATACCCTAAAGGGCACGCGATCAAGATGATGCCGCGACGGCTAGGAGGAGGCGACAAGGCGTATAACCTGAAGGTCACACGTTACGAATACGTCGAGGAAGCCTACGACCCCCAAGTATGGGGGCACGCGACGCCAACAAAGGTAGCGCTTGATTTCGAATGCAATCGATCAAACATAAAAGCGCCCGGACTCTATAATCGGCGGATCATCATGCTCTATCGCGTAAACAATATCCTTGTTCAATTCCTCTTTGATGGCGGCAACAATCACCCGTCTCTTGTTCTGGAGTTTGGCAAAATTCATGACCTCGTCCATTAACTGATCGATGTGGCAGGCTTTGGTAATGATATGATGATCCTCGCATTCCTGCGCGGTGAGACGTTTTCCGGTGATAATCATTTCTTCGAGTTTGTAACGCGGGATAGCCTTTCTCATCGCCGTGAGCATGCCCGGCAGAAACGGAATGCCCAGGTCGACTTCCGGAAAGCACATAAAGCCACGGTCCGACCTCATGAAACGAAAATCAAAGTAGCAGGACAGAATCGCACCGCCGGCGAAGGCATGCCCGGTAAGGGCTACAATCGTGGGCATCGGATACAGTAGAATTCTTTTAAAAAGTCCCATCATCGTATCGATAAACTTTTTAGCCGTGGCCGTGTCATTTTTCTGCATGATCGGCAACAGCCATTCCAGATCAATTCCATTACTGAATATTTTATCATGCGCGCCTCGCACGACCAGGACATTGGCATCCGTCTGTTTTTCAACATGATCCAGTGCCTCCATAAATTTCTCCAGGAAATCCAGATTCAAACGGTTTTCCCCTTCATTCAACGTCACAACGGCCACTTGGCCTTCCATCTTGATTTCAATCGGCATAATTTTTCTTCTTTCTCAATATTTTTAAACTGTTCAGGACAGTTTGTGTGTCACCCTAGATACAGGCAGGAGTGATTTTTATCCTGTTAATGAAATATTTTCAATACCCTGAGAGCTTTGCACAACCCCTCTATTCGATAGGGGTAGGAAAGGCTTTCGCCTCCCCTCCCTCCGAACCGGACTGGCGG
>CAYGNV010000344.1:0-2558 GCA_964351355.1 uncultured Smithella sp. | reverse complement strand
CGGTGAATAGAATTCGAGGCGGAAGTGCATACCGAAACGGTCACGAAGCGGCGAGGTCAGAGCTCCCGCTCGTGTGGTCGCGCCCACGAGCGTGAACTTCGGAATATCGAGCTTCATCGACCGGGCTGACGGCCCCTGTCCGATTAAAATATCAATATGAAAATCTTCCATGGCCGGATACAGGATTTCTTCAACAACATGAGAAAGCCTGTGAATTTCATCAATAAACAGCACTTCATGCTCCTGCATGTTCGTCAAAATCGCCGCCAGATCTCCCGGACGTTCGATCACCGGACCGGAGGTCACCTTAATATCCACACCCAATTCTCTGGCGATAATATAGGCCAGCGTTGTTTTACCCAAACCGGGCGGGCCGTATAGGAGCACATGATCAAGCGACTCGCGCCGTTTTCTGGCCGCCTCAATAAAGATCGACAGGTTGCTCTTCACTTTGTCCTGGCCGACATAATCCGCAAGCTTGGGCGGGCGCAAAGTATTGTCCAGAGATCCTTCGTCTTCGGCACACACCGGATTGATTAATGAATTTTTAAGGTGGCCATCCATAATTTTCTGCCTGATCAGGCCGTATCAGCCCGCAAGAATTTGTAATGCTTTTTTCAAGAGCTGATCCATCGCCTGCTCTCCTTCTGCATCGCGCGCAATTTTATCAAGGGCATCCCTTGCAGCATTGGCCTTATACCCTAAATTGACAAGCGCGGAAAGCACGTCTTCCCGTATCATGTCGTTTCGCTTTTGCTTGACATCCGTGACCGGAATCTGATCCGCCGCCATTTTCTTAATGGCTTTTTCTTTGAGCTCCAGAATTAAGCGTTCGGCCATTTTTTTCCCGACGCCGGGAACGGTGATCAATTTGGCCAGATTGCCGCCGGAGATGGCTTCGAGCAGTTCACGCGCCGAAATACCGGAAAGAATATTCATGGCCACTTTCGGCCCGATGCCGCTGACGGAAATCATCAACTGAAAAAGATCCCGCTCCCCCAGCGTATAAAAACCAAAGAGGTTGATTGCATCCTCTTTGACGGATGTATGTATATGCAAGGTCACCGATTCTCCCGGCTCAGGAAGCTCATAAAAAGTCGTCAGTGGAATAAAGACGCGATAGCCGACACCTTGTGTATCCACAACAATGTGAGAAATTCCCTTATAAGCAATTTTACCGGATAATAGGGCAATCATATCAGATGGGCTGCTCCTTTAAAAAATTAGCCTGGCAGATCGCAGCAGCCAAGGCATCCGCTGCATCCGCGGGTGGCAGAGTATCAAGCTTCAAGATAGCCTTCACCATCATCTGCACCTGCCGTTTTTCCGCCCGGCCATAACCGACAACCGCCTTCTTAACTTCCAGCGGCGAATATTCAAAAACGGGAATACCATGGTCTGCGCAAGTAAAAATCACCACACCCCGGACCTGGGCCTGCCGGATCAGACTGCGGACATTTTTCCCATAGAAAATATTTTCCAAAGCGACCGCCTGCGGCTTTGTTTCAACAATGACCGCACAGAGCTGTGAATAGATATGAGTTAAAACGTCAGATAAAAGTGAATCTTTACGGGGTTTAATTTCACCATGAACGACATGACGCAGATAATTACCACTTTTATCAATCACGCCATAGCCTGTCACATGGCTTCCGGGATCAATGCCTAAGATTCGCAAAATTTAAGCTTTCGTCAAAAAATCAATCCTGTTTCCTAACTCAACTTTTCCATGACATCTTCATCGATGTCAAAATTGGAGTAAACATCCTGCACATCATCGTTGTCTTCCAGTTTTTCCATCAATTTCAGCATGGATTCCGCCTTGCCCGCATCCAGCTTCACGGTATTGGAAGGAATCATGCTGATGCTCGCTTCCAGATGTTTGATGCCTTTGGCGTCGATGGCTTTTTTAACCGCTTCAAAAGTCGCCGGTTCCGTAATCACCTCAAATTCACTGCCTTCGGCCCTCACGTCTTCCGCTCCGGCCTCCAGCGCAATCTCCATCAGCTCGTCTTCGCCGATAAGTTTCTTATCGATGACAATACTCCCTTTTTTCGAGAATATCCAGGACACGCATCCATTTTCACCCAGATTGCCGCCATGTTTGGAAAAGATGTGCCGAACTTCCGCCACCGTTCTATTTTTATTATCCGTCATAACATCGACGATAACCGCCGCGCCGCCCGGACCGTAGCCTTCATAAGTGATTTCTTCATAAGCCGCCGCGCCCTCGCCGCCGCCGGTGCCCTTTTTGATTGCCCGGTCGATATTATCCTTGGGCATGTTTTCTTCTTTGGCCGCCATCACCGCCTGCCTCAATCGTGAATTGCCTTCCACATCGCCGCCGCCCAGGCGCGCCGCCAATGTAATTTCCTTGATAATTTTGGTAAATATCTTCCCGCGTTTGGCGTCAATCGCCCCTTTTTTTCGTTTGATGGTGCTCCATTTAGAATGGCCGGACATGTTGTCTTTCTCCTGAAAAAAGATAATCTTGCATACTTTTTTGCCTCATAGCATAAGGCGATAAGCTTGTAAAGTTAATTACATTTTTGCCGGGA
>CAYGNV010000343.1:0-2573 GCA_964351355.1 uncultured Smithella sp. | reverse complement strand
GTGCTGTTACCTTTATGGAATCGGAAAGGAAATTCCCGTCGATGTTTTCCTGCAGCGTCGGTTTGGTGCGCGCCCCAGAACTCTGCGCCCAGCGGACCAGACCATCATTTTTCGTTTCGTTGTTGTCCACACCGACTTCAATGCGCACAAAACGATTGGAAATAAAAAATTGCATATTTTGGGGATCATAGGGCACCCAACCCAAATCGGGATACCAGACTTCCACCCAGGAATGCCTGCCCTGTCCCATTTTAAATGTCAGCGTGCCCTTTTCCCAAACCACGTTAAACGGCTGATTCATCGTGACGCCATTAACAATCCGCACCGGCACGCCCACGTTGCGTAAAAGCGCCGCGGTCAGATGGGAATAGTTCTGGCAGTTTCCCTTGCCGGATTGCAGGGAGTAAAGCGCGTCGTATTGCTGGGGCGGATTGACGTAACGGACATTATCCACAACCCAACTCACCACTCTTTGCACGGCATCGAACTGTGTTTTCGCGCCATGGGTCAATTTGAATGAAAGCTCTCGAATGGCCGGATCATTGGTCTGCACCTGCTCGGAGGTCTGTAAAAAAACAGTCAGGTGCTTGGGCGTGGACGCGATCGGAAAAGGCGCACTGGATTGCATGGGTTTTAATCCCGTGCTGGTTTGAGCGTCAAAAGACACAACCGCGTCAATGATTGGCGGAACATCCATCCAGGTCGCCTGGATGGTCTTATTACCGCGGGCATCCGTGGTGGTTGTGCTTTCCTGGGCCTTAGGTGAAAAAGTAATTTTAAAATTGGTAATCTGCTGTTTGTAAGTGGGAGAATCAAAACTTTCGGGCACAACGAAGCTGAGCATTAATTTTCTCATCAAATCGCCTGCTATGATCTGATGCCGCAACTCATAATGAATCGTGGATGCCATGTCGCCCTTGACCGTAAAGTTCTCGGCCAGAACCGGTGTAGATACCAGCAGCATCAAGATACCGAAAATGGCTTTAAAGCTTTGCATCATAGCACGTCTCCCCTGCCAAATATTTTAGCCCGGAAATAATAAGCGAGATGAGTCATGAATGTCAACAGAAACAATTCATTCTTTTAATCAGTAAATACATGATCTTAACAGATACCGTCAAAATTGTAATTGACAACAGGGCAATTATGAATAAGTTACGAAAAAGATTGATGCCGAAAAGGCATCACCGGAAGGAGAATATTAAATGCTGACAGTTACAGACAAAGCCTTGGAGGTCATTAAGGATTTTCTCAAGGACAAAAATGGTGATGTGGCAATCCGTATCACCATGTCGATGGGTTGATCCGGGCCCTCTTTGGGCATGGCTCTGGACGAGCCCAAGAATGAAGACGAAGTGATTGAGGAAAAAGGAACAAAATTTGTCATCGATAAAGATTTGTTGAATCAGGCGCAACCGATCAACGTTGATTTTATCACAACCCCCGAGGGAGCAGGCTTTAAATTGACATCAAATCTCTCTCAAGAGGGCGGCGGCTGCGGTTCCTGCAGTTGCTGAAAACGCTCGGGGGAGAATCTTCTCCCCCATTTTTTTGACTCTATGATGCAAGACGACCACAAAACGGAAAAACTCGACGAGGCCGATGGCCTGCTGAAGCAAGGGAAATACCGTGAAGCCATCGCTCTTTTGGAAAATATTTATGGAACTTATCCGGAGGAAGAATCGGTGCTGCTTCGCCTGGCTTGGGCATCCTGGGATAACGGAAATAAAGAAGGTTCCATTGCATACTGGGAAATCCTGTTGGATCGTGAGCTTCAGCGTAAAGTCTTTACGGGTTTTGCTTACGATGAGCTGGTGCGGATTTATAAACAGGAAGGTGAAATCGAAAAACTGGTTGCCACCTGCGAAAAAACCGTCCAGGTGCAACCGCAGGATGTCGGATTGCTGGAAGAATTGGGAAAGGCTTATCTTCTGTCCGGCCGGAGCGAAAAAGCCTTAGACACTTTTAAGAAACTCACTGCGATGGAGGCGGACAATCCTGTTTTTTACTGCCGGCTGGGTGAAGCCCTCATGGCGGCCGGGCAAACCGAAGCGTGTGAAGAGGCTTATCGACAGGCGGGCCGTATTGACCCCGACGAAGCGGATCGCTACCTTTTCCGAGCCGCTGATTTATACCTGAGGGAAGGCCATTTGAACCCGGCCAAAAAGCTGTTGACTAAATGTCTGGAGATAGCCCCATCCAACAGTCTCTACTATTGTTCGCTGGGAGATGTCCTGGTCGCCCTGAAACAGCCGGAAGACGCATTTACGGAATACGAAAAGGCCTGTCAATGTAATCGCCCGCATACTGCGGCCTTTTATATTCGCCTGGGAAACTCTCTGATGAAAGGGAGATTGTTTACAGATGCGGCCAAAGCGTTTGAAGCCGCGCTTTCATTTGATGCATCAACACCTTGCCGTCAAAACCTGGAGGAGGCCTACCAAGCGTCCGGCCAATCAGCGTCTCGCTCTCCAAACACATAGGGGCGCGACGCTTCGTGTCCCTGCATCATGCCCCTTATATTGCGCCCCATAAAATACGTTTCGATGCTACTTGCGGATTTTTTCCTTGAA
>CAYGNV010000342.1:0-2583 GCA_964351355.1 uncultured Smithella sp. | reverse complement strand
ACAAGCCCTTAAGACAAGCCTTGCCATATTCGGTGACAACGTAAAAGGCCCCGGCTCTGGGAACCGAAACAATACCAAGAACATCGGGAACAATTCTGGACATGGTCTTGTCGCCGACCTGGCGAGTCGAACGCAGGCAGATGAAGGCCTTTCCTCCTTTCGATTTCGCCGCACCGGCAACAAAATCCCCCTGGCCTCCCGACCCGGAGATCTGCCTGTCGCCAATAGCCTCGGAGGCAATCTGCCCATAGAGGTCAACCTGTACGGCATTGTTGATGCTGATCATGTTTTCGTTTTTTGCGATATTCTCCGGCGTATTCGTGTAATCGACGGGATAGCTCGCACAGACGGGGTTGTCGTGGATAAATTCATACAGTTCCTGGGTGCCCATGGCAAAAGTATAGATCATTTTATTTTTATCCGTGAATTTGTATTTCCCGGTGATCTTTCCCCGGTCATAGAGATCCATGAAAGCGTCGCACATCATCTCGCTTTGCATTCCCAAATCCCGGAGATCTGATTCGGCGATCAGGCTTCCGACTGTATTGGGAAGGCCGCCGATCCCGAGCTGCAGGCAGGCGCCATCGGGTATTTCCTTGATGATCAGGCTGGCCATCATTTCCTCTTCCGCTGAAGCCTTCGACCGGGGTATTGTAAGCATGGGGGCCTTCTGGGCCTCCACAATGAAATCGACATCCGAGATATGGATGTTTTCACTGTGCCCGCCGAGACATCTGGGGACACCTTCGTTGGTTTCCAAGATGATGATGTCCGCCATTTCGGTCACCGCTTTGATGTAGGAATTGGAGGTGCCGAAATTGAAGAAGCCGTTTGCATCCATGGGGGTTGTCTTGATCATGGCGACATTTGGTTTGGGTGAATAACCATTCCGCATTCGCCACGGCTGTTCATGGTAATTAGCGGGGATGAAAAAGGTTGCGCCCTGCTTGGCCAATGTCCGGTCGCTCCGGCTGTAGAAGCTGCTGTTGTAGGTAAACGTCTTTCCTTCAGGATCGCAGGCGGCGGCCTGAACCGGATGCATACCGTTGGAGACGCTGATATTCACATCGGTCAAGCCATCGCCGATCCTTTTGGCCAGGGCACTGTCCAAGGTCACAGGGGTCATGACGAAATGACTATAATAGACCCAGTCCTCCGATTTCACAACTCCGACGGCTTCATTGGCAGTTCTGAGTTTGTTGCGATATTGATCCCAGATAGTTTTTCTCATGCCGGTTACTCCTTAGCAGTTTTTTGGAAGACTTCAGTGGGAATAATTTCCTTGCAATTTCCCGAACAGCAATTTATGTTTGAATCGCAGCTTGGTTTCGCGTATTCTTAATAACACAGATACAAATTCTTTAGCAAACGGAAAAGTATCCGGAACGACTCTGTCGAAGCGCAAAAGAGACGGATGTTTTCCGCAATTTCTTTTGCGGGCCAGCTCAACTGGCTAATGCGGATAGCCCTGCTTGTTGCGGCCTTCGCGCTCTTGATGCCCGGGGCGAGAACGGACATCGTGGGCTTTGCGCTTCTCGCGGCCATCTGGCTTATCCAGTATTTTCGCTCGCATTCGGTCTCGAAAATAAAGGAAGAAGCCGCCCCAGGTCCATGACGGGAACACGCGGGGGATGGATTTGCGTTGCGGCCAGGGCATGAGGGGATCATTCATTGGTCTTACCGCTTTCTTGTCGTGCTCGGCATCCGTTATGCATTGGGATAATGTGGGAAAAACCGGGGTGGAAAAGTAATTGACAGCAGGCTATTGCCATAATATGCGTTTTACAAGAATTGCTGTATAAAACTTCTATAAGGAATTTTAGAGGGTGAAAGTACGATGTCCATTGGAGAGATACTTATATTAGGATTTAGAACGACGGCTATCGGCATGGGGATAGTTTTTGCCACGCTTATTTTTCTTATCGGAGTAATTGCCTTGCAGGCGAAACTGTTGCACCGCAAAGAAAAAGATCCTGGTTGAAAAATGTCCGCTCAAGCGATAGTTGAGCCTCGTGCCAATGTTTCCGAAAAATCCAGGACCGCTGCTTCATTTGTCGGAGTTTCAGGAAGTGAGGCAGCGGTCCTGTGTTCGATGGAGCATCGGTTAACACAGGAGATATCATTAATTTACTTAAATAGTTAAGTGAGGAGGATCAAAATAATGTCATTCATAGATTCATTCATTAAAGCCTTGGGGGATGTATGGGCTACCTCGGGATTTGTAGCCATGACCTGGGGACATCTCATAATGATGACAGTTTCATTTGTCCTTATTTACCTGGCGATCAAAAAAAAGTTTGAACCTTTGTTGCTGTTGCCTATCGCTTTCGGTGTTTTTGCAGCAAATCTGCCCATGGCGGGGCTGATGAACCCTCCTACAGAGGGGGTCACCGGCGGATTATATTATTATTTCTCTCAGGGCATACACCTGGAAATATTCCCGCCTTTGATATTCCTCGGCGTTGGAGCCATGACAGACTTCGGTCCATTGATTGCGCGCCCATCCAGTTTGCTCATGGGCGCCGGCGCTCAGTTTGGCGTGTATTTTGCGTTCATCGTTGCATTATTACTGGGATTTACTCC
>CAYGNV010000341.1:0-2604 GCA_964351355.1 uncultured Smithella sp. | reverse complement strand
TGGCCACCGACCGGATTTCGGCCTTCGACGTCATTATGCCCAATCCGATTCCGGGCAAAGGCGTAATTCTCAACAAAATGTCCGCCTTCTGGTTTAAACAGATGGAAGACATTATCGGCAATCACATCATATCAACGGATGCCGCCGATTTTCCCACGGAATGCGCCCCCTACTTCGAAAGCCTGGAAGGCCGCAGCATGCTGGTTAAAAAAGCGACACCGCTGCCGGTGGAATGTATCGTGCGGGGCTATCTGTCCGGCTCCGGATGGAATGACTACCGCCACAACCAATCTATTTCCGGAATCAAACTGCCGGCGGGATTAAAGGAATCTTGTAAATTGCCCCAACCGCTTTTCACGCCGACGACCAAAGCGCCGGAAGGCGATCACGACTCTCCGATCACCCATTCCGAAATGGAAGATATTATCGGGACGGATCTCACCGACAAAGTTATCAAAAAATCCCTGGCCATCTATGAGCGGGCGGCATCCATCGCCATAAAAACCGGCATTATCATCGCCGATACAAAAATGGAGTTCGGCTTGATCGGTAAAGAATTGATTCTGATCGATGAGTTACTGACACCCGATTCGTCGCGCTTCTGGCCGGCTGATGAATATGAAGAAGGCCGGGCGCAAAGAAGTTTTGATAAACAGTTTTTGCGTGATTATCTGCTTTCCCTTCACTGGAATCAGAAACCGCCGGCGCCCGAATTACCGCCGGACATCATCGAAAAAACCAGGGCAAAATATGAGGAGGCGTTCTCCCGCCTGGCACGATAATGTTTTTGGAACCATTGACAGAAGCCAAACCGTTATTACATTACGCCGTGTTTGTCCACACGGCTTCATTTTTTTCAGGAGGAACTCCTTGAGCATAAGAAAACTGCCGGATTACCGATTAAAACAAAAAATATTATACATTGATAAGACACCCGCCGCATCACTGATCAGTTACGGGGATTTATATCTGGAGGAAGGAGCGCTTTCCGATGCCTTGGACTTTTATGCCAAAGCCGGACATCATTCCGGCGTCCAAAAAATTAAAGATCTCGCACTCGCCAGCGGCGACACATTCCTTTTTCAGGGCGCGGCCAAGGCGCAGCATATTGAGCTGCGAGACGCCGACTGGGAAAACATCGCCAAAGTGGCCATCGACCTTAAAAAATATTTATTTGCCAGGCACGCTCTGGAAAAAACCAATAACGCGGAATTGTTAAACGCGCTTACGACTAAGATGAAAGCGGAGGAAGTAAAACAAAGCGCATGACCAAGAGGGATTATTACGAAATTCTGGGCGTCGGCAAAACGGCCTCAGATGAAGAGCTCAAGAAAAATTACCGGAAAATAGCCATGCAGTGTCATCCCGATAAAAACCCGGGAAATAAACAGGCGGAAGAAAAATTCAAGGAAGCCGCCGAAGCCTACGAAGTCTTAAGCGACAGACAAAAAAGAGAAGTCTATGATCAATACGGCCACGCCGGTTTAAGCAACACCGGTTTCCAGGGTTTCAGCGGTTTTGACGATGTTTTCTCCAATTTCGGCGACATTTTTGAGGATGTATTCGGCTTTGGCCAGACGCGGGGACGCGGACGGACGCGACAGGCAGCCCGTGCCGGCGCTGATTTGCGTTATGACCTGAAAATATCTTTTCTCGACGCGGCATTCGGGCTGACCACCACGATCGATCTGGAAAAACGTCATACTTGCCATGAATGTAAGGGAACAGGCGCGGCGCCCGGCGCCTCTCCTTCCACCTGTCCAACCTGCCACGGAAGAGGCCAGGTCATTCAATCGAGCGGTTTTTTTACCATCAGTTCCACCTGTCCCCATTGCAACGGCCATGGCAAATTTATCACCAAACCCTGTCATACGTGCCGCGGTGAGGGTAAAGAACAGCGTCGTAAAACGGTCGAATTGAAAATCCCCGCCGGCGTGGAAACCGGCTCCCGTCTGCGTCTGCGCGGCGAAGGCGAGGCGGGGGACCAAGGCGGTCCCAATGGTGACTTATATGTTTTTTTGCAGGTGGAAGACCATGATTTTTTTGTTCGCTCGGGAGATGATATTATCTGCCGCGTTCCCATCTCTTTTGTTCAGGCGGCGCTTGGCAGCACCATTGCCGTGCCAACATTAGAAGAAGCTGAAAAGATTAAAATCCCCAGAGGAACCCAAAACGGCCGCACGTTCCGCCTCAAAGGCAAGGGAATCGCTCATTTGCAGGGATACGGCCGGGGTGATCAGATCATCGAAGTCTTTGTGCAGATTCCAACGGAGTTAACAAAAAAAGAGGAAGAACTCCTGCGCGAATTTGAAAGGATCAGATCGTGACATAATATCGTGAGATAATAGAGTTGCAATCCATCCAACAATATGTTTAAAACGAGTCAAATCGAATGGTCTGGAGGAGCAAACATGAAAAGTCATCAATATCGTTTCATCGTCTGCCTATTTGTTCTTTTTCTTTTTTCCGGTTGCGCCACAGCTCTGGTCGTAGGCAGCGCGGCGGTCGGCGCCGGAACGGGAACCTATCTCTATGTTACCGGCGAACTCAAAACAGACTACTTCGCTTCTTTCGACAAAGTCTGGAGCGCTTGTGAAAAAACGG
>CAYGNV010000340.1:0-2608 GCA_964351355.1 uncultured Smithella sp. | reverse complement strand
CCTGGAGATGAAAGACTTCGATCCCGACCGCAGGGAAGTGATCGAACGGGCCAGGCTTGCGGGAGTTGACTGCATTATCACCGTGGGAACAAATCTGAGCTTGAGTCGCAAGGCGTTGTCGATTGCCCATCAGTACGAAAATATTTATGCAACCGTCGGGGTCCATCCCCATGATGTGGCCAAATCAAACGAAAAATCATTTGATGAACTGCAGGCGCTGGCGCAAGATCCGAAAGTCGTCGCCTATGGCGAAATCGGCCTGGATTTTTTTCGCAATATCTCTCCGCGTGAAAAACAAATAGAAATATTTGCCAGACAACTGGAACTGGCGAACGAACTCAATCTGCCGGTGATTATCCACGACCGCGACGCTCATGAACAGACATTGCGAATGGTGAAGGCCTCCGGTGTCCGAGTGGGGGTATTTCATTGTTTCTCCGGCGACTGGGCCATGGCCAGGCAATGCATCGATCTGGGTTTTTATATTTCCGTGCCCGGTGTCGTGACTTTTGATAAGGCTAAAGTGCTGCATGATGTTGTACGGCAGGCACCGCTCGATTCGATCCTTTTAGAAACAGACTGTCCTTATCTGACGCCCATTCCGAAGCGCGGTAAAAGAAACGAACCGTCATTTATCATCCATACGGCAAAGAAAGTGGCCGAAATCAAGGGAGTGACCTGGGAAGACGTAGCGCAAACGGCAGCCCGCAACACCCGGAAGCTTTTCCGCATCAAGACCTCTCCCGCTAAATAGCGCGGGCGATTTTTTACAAAATCTGATAGACAATCTGACCATGAAAAACGAAGTCGATCAATCAATGAAGAAAGCTGTCGTTTTGCTCTCCGGCGGCATTGATTCCGCCACCACACTGGCTATTGCCCGGAACAGGGGATTTGAGACATATGCCTTGAGTTTCCGGTATGGTCAACGTCACATGGTTGAATTGGAAGCAGCCGCGCGCATTGCCCAAAGCTATTTCGTGCCGCAACACCTGACGGTTGATATTGATCTGCGGCGCATCGGGGGGTCCGCCTTAACCAGTGATCTGGCCGTTCCCAAGAGCCGCTCAGTGCAAGAAATGGAGAAGGGTATTCCAATCACCTACGTTCCGGCGCGCAATACCATTTTTCTTTCTTATGCCCTGGCGTGGGCGGAGGTGATCGGGTCTTCCGACATTTTTATCGGTGTGAATGCCCTGGACTACAGCGGCTATCCGGACTGCCGCCCGGAATACATTGAGGCCTACGAACGCATGGCCAACCTGGCGACTAAAGCAGGTGTGGAGGGCAAACAAAAATTAAAAATTCATACACCGCTCATTGCGTTAAGCAAGGCGCAGATTATTCGCAAAGGCATGGAATTGGGCGTTGATTATTCTCTGACGCATAGTTGCTACGATCCGGGAACGGACGGCGCTGCCTGCGGCCAGTGTGACTCCTGTCTTTTACGGCTAAAAGGCTTTCAGGAAGCGGGACTCAGCGATCCGGGAAGATAAAGAACTTATGTATTCTGTTAAAGAAATATTTTATTCGGTCCAGGGAGAAGGCTATTATAGTGGCCGTCCGGCTGTTTTTTGCCGTTTTGCCGGATGTAACTTGTGGTCCGGTAAGGAAGAAGACCGAAAAAATGCGCTGTGCAAATTTTGCGATACGGACTTTGTCGGGACGGAAGGCACAGACGGCGGAACATATAAAACCGCAAGCCTTTTGGTCCAAAAGATATCTCAAAACTGGCCGCAATCAAATGATCGCCGCTTTGTGGTTTGCACCGGCGGAGAACCCCTGCTACAGATCGATGATGCATTGATTGCCGCCCTGCATGAAGAAAATTTTGCAATAGCCGTGGAAACCAACGGTACACTTGCAGCGCCTGCGGATATTGACTGGCTTTGTGTCAGTCCCAAAGCCTCTGTGAAATTGGCGCAGGTAAGCGGGCATGAGTTAAAACTGATCTACCCACAGACAGGGGCCGATCCGGAACAATATGTAAAACTGAATTTCCGGCACTTTTTTCTCCAACCGATGGACGGCGTTGACAGGGAAGAGGCCACCAGACAAACTTTGGCGTATGTTCTGGCGCATCCCAAGTGGCGAATCAGTTTGCAGTTGCATAAAATATTAGGTGTTCGATAAGGAATAAAAAATGGAAATTTACAAAGTGTTCAAGTTTGATGCGGC
Source organism: uncultured Smithella sp. (assembly GCA_964351355.1). Lineage (GTDB taxonomy): Bacteria > Desulfobacterota > Syntrophia > Syntrophales > Smithellaceae > UBA8904. The sequence continues at coordinate 430 of CAYGNV010000340.1, read as the reverse complement.
GCATCATCTGCCCTGTGTTCCTGTCGGCCACAAGTGCGCCAAGCTGCACGGCCATTCCTTCCGCGTTGAAATCCACATCCGGGGTAACGCCGACCCCCGCACCGGCTGGGTGATGGATTTTGCTGACATCTCGGCCGCTTTTGAGCCGGTCCTGGATCAATTGGATCATAAAAACTTAAACAATATCGAAGGTCTGGAAAATCCCACCTCGGAAAACTTATGTCAGTGGATCTGGCGGCGTCTTCGACCCACACTTCCGCAATTGTATAAGATCATCGTTCAGGAAAGCCCAGAATCCGGCTGCATCTATCAAGGGGAAGAATAAAGAGTATTTTTTTTATTTAAAATCATAAACATTGAAGATAATTAAAAATATTTCTTGCGTTTCCTTTTTTATCTGCTAAGAAAAACAACGAACGCTCCATGTCAA
>CAYGNV010000339.1:0-2610 GCA_964351355.1 uncultured Smithella sp. | reverse complement strand
GAAGAGAGCGTCGAGTTCAATTCGAAGGACATCGTCGCGGCCGCCCGGCAGCTTTTCCGGCTGGATGATTGAAAAATAAGGAGTTGTATGAACATATATGAACATAAAAGTTGGAACAAGAGGCAGTAAACTGGCGCTGGCGCAGACGAATTCTGTTTTGGAAAGTATTAAAAAAATAGCCCCGGACATAACCGTCGAGATATGCGTGATCAAAACCATTGGCGACATTATGCAGGATGTGTCACTTTTGCAAATCGGCGGCCAGGGCGTGTTTGTTAAGGAAATTGAGGAAGCGCTGCTTTCGGGCCGTATCGATCTGGCCGTGCACAGCATGAAGGATGTGCCCGGCAAAACACCGGACGATCTGACATTTGCGGCCATTTTGCCGCGCGATGATGTGCGCGATATTCTGGTGTCACGCGGCAACATCAAGATGGAATTTATGCCCAAGGGCGCGAAAATCGGCACGGGGTCACTCAGGCGAGGCGCCCAGATCAAGGCGATGCTGCCAGATGTTAACATTGTGCCCCTGCGCGGCAATATCGACACGCGCCTGAAAAAAATTGAAACGGGAGGTCTTACAGGCGTCATTCTGGCGGCGGCGGGCATGAAGAGGCTGGGATACGTGGGGAAAATTGCGCAGTATCTGCCGATAGAATTGATGTTGCCGGCCGTTGGTCAGGGTGCGCTGGGTTTGCAGATACGAAAGGCAGATTGCGAATTGGCCCATGTTCTGGCGAAACTCAACCATGCGACGACTGCCGCGGAAGTAACAGCGGAGAGATCGTATCTTATCGCATTGGGTGCCGGGTGCTGTTTGCCGATTGCGGCATTAGGCAAGCTTGCAGGCAAAGAACTTTCACTGGAAGGCCTGGTAGCCTCGCCTGACGGCGCAATCGTCTATCGGGACAAAGTCAGAGGAGAAATTGCCAAGGCGGAAGAATTAGGCAAAAGACTGGCCGACATGATCATGGAAAAAGGCGGCAAAAAACTTTTGAATCTGGTGTGTTGAAAACGATGATCGAAAAAACAAAACCGGGGAAAGTCTATATCATCGGCGCGGGGCCGGGGGATGTGGGATTGATCACGCTCAAAGCCGTTGAGGCCTTAAAACTGGCGGATGTAGTCGTTTACGACAACCTGGTCAACGAAGAACTGCTGAACTATGCACCGGCGCATGCCCGTTTCATTTACGCGGGTAAAAAGGGCGGTGATCACACGCTATCGCAGGACAAGATTAACGAACTGCTGGCCAAAGAAGCGCAAGACGGCAATACGGTGGCCCGCCTCAAGGGCGGCGATCCTTTTATTTTTGGACGCGGCGGCGAGGAGGCCGAAGTGCTGGTGGGGCAGGGTGTGCCGTTTGAAGTGATTCCCGGCGTCACGTCGGCCATCGCGGTTCCGGCCTACGCGGGTATTCCGCTGACGCATCGGGGGCTGACATCCACGGTAGCTTTCATTACCGGCCATGAAGATCCAACCAAGGATAAAAGTGACATCAACTGGCAGGCTTTGTGCGGAATCGGCACGCTCGTTTTTCTGATGGGTGTGAAAAACCTCGGCCAAATTACCGAGGCATTGATTTTACACGGTAAGATTCCCGAAACGCCGGTGGCATTGATTCGCCGCGGCACGACGCCGCAGCAGGAAGTCATCGTAGGCACGCTGGTTAACATTGTTGATCTGGCACAAGCCAACAAGTTCAAGCCTCCCGCCATTTTGGTTGTGGGCCAGGTTGTCGATTTGCGCAACACGTTGCGCTGGTTTGACTCAAAACCACTGTTCGGCATGGGCGTGGTTATCACCAGACCTCAAAGGCAGGTGGATGATCTGGCAAGGCTGCTGGCGGCTCAGGGGGCGTCTCCCCTCGCTTTTCCAACCATCAGCATTTTGCCGCCTTCAGACTGGAGCGACCTGGACAGAGCCATTGGTCAATTGGAATCCTACCAATGGCTGATTTTCACCAGCACCAACGGCGTGCATTTCTTTTTTGAGCGCCTGCGGGAAAAGGGCAGGGACGTTCGCGATCTCAAGGGGATAAAAATCTGCTGCATCGGCCCGGCGACGGCTCGGCAGATCGAAAACAGAGGCATTCGGGTGGATTTGGTGCCGGACGAGTTTATTGCCGAAGGTATTCTGAAGTCTTTTGCATCGATAAATATATCGGGACAGAGAATTCTGATTCCGCGCGCATGCAGGGCCCGCGACATTCTGCCGGAGAACCTGAAAAAACAGGGGGCGGCAGTTGATGTTGCGACAACCTATCAGACAATTAATTCCGGCAGGAAAAAAGATGAACTGGCAAAATTAATCGACGCGGGAGAGGTGGATATTATCACCTTTACCAGTTCATCGACGGTAACCAACTTTGTCGAAATTATGGGGGCCGATTATGCGTTGCCGCCCAATATAAAAATAGCCTGTATAGGCCCGGTGACGGCGGCCACCGCAAAAAAAGCAGGATTTCAAATTGATATTTCTCGGGAAGAATACACCATGGAGGGACTGGTGCAATCCCTGATAAACGGTGTGCAGGAATCATCGTCACGGGCGGGCGGGCAAGGAGTGATATGATCGGTATTTCCAAATTATATTGCGGGGCGGTGGAGC
>CAYGNV010000338.1:0-2618 GCA_964351355.1 uncultured Smithella sp. | reverse complement strand
AACAGGCTGCAAGATGCAGTAATATCAAAACCGTTTTGCTTTCGGATAGTTGATGGATCCGTAATGCTTTACAATTCCCTCCTTATGAGGTGACCCCGGACACCACTCGTGATGAAAGGGGTCATCCCTCATAAGATGGGTGGAGGGAAGGCAAGGAAAGAAGCATGGACGTAACGCTTGGGCAACTGGAGTTCCTATTAAAAGAAAGAGGTACGTCTATGAGTAAACCCCATGCCGTCCGCCTTTGTCCCTGGATAATATTGCCGACGCTCACTCCTGCCGCGGGTTTTTCTGCGCCACAAACCTTTTTTCCACCCTTACCATGACCTGCCGCGGTTTTGTCGATGTCTGCTTTCTCGGAGTGGGTCAGGAAGAACGCATATATTATGAAAAACAAATTTATGTTCCGGAAAAATAGATGACGGAACGCAGACCAGGAGGATGGAATGAGACTTAAAGATAAAGTGGCAGTTGTTACGGGTGCCAGCAAGGGCATTGGCAAGGCCATTGCTATAGCGTATGCAAAAGAGGGAGCTGCCGTCGTTTTGGCAAGCCGCTCTATTGATCTTTTGGAGCGCATCGCAAAAGATATCAAGGCGGCCGGCGGAGAGGCCATGGCCCTGCCTCTGGATGTGCGAGATTCCGAAAGCGTTAATGACCTGATTGAAAAAACGGTGAAAAAATACGGCCGTCTCGATATTTTGGTCAACAATGCCGGGGTATCCATGGCCCATCCTTCGGAAAGTCTTTCCGCGAAAGATTGGAAAAATGCCCTGGAAACTGATCTTTATGGTGTTTTTTACGGATGCCAGGCCGCAGCGCGGGTCATGATTCCCCATGGCGGCGGCTGCATCATCAACATCACTTCCATATACGGTATCGTGGCGGCGCCTGAGCGGCTGGCCTATTGCGCCAGTAAGGCGGCGGCAAACATGCTGACAAAAGTGCTGGCTGCGGAATGGGCGTCCAAAAAGATTCGCGTGAACGCCATTGCGCCCGGCTATACGCGTACGGAATTGGTGGAAGGCGTCATTGAAAAAGGCATGATTTCCCTGGCAGCTATTGAAAAGCGGACTCCCATGGGAAAAATCGGAGAAGTGGGGGATATGGTCGGCATCGCTGTTTACATGGCAAGCGATGAGTCTTCATTTATGACGGGAAGTGTCGTTAATGTTGATGGCGGCTGGGTAGCTTATGGGTATTTATAGTTCATTCAGAAAGCATATCAAACGCAGGTTCTAAAGCTAACGATTGAAGGAGGGCGGCCGCGCTTTTTTCCTGTGAGGGTTCGCCGCTGATCGCCAGCCAGACGCTGCCTTCCGCGCCGGCTACGCCGCCTGCTGCAACCAGTTGCGCTTTTGCCCCCGTCAGCAAGGCAATGGCCTCGAGTTCCGTTATGACTTCACCGGGCACAGGCAGCAGTCTTGGACCGTGCGCGCCCGGCTCATTGATTTTTGCCGCAAGTTCATCCAGATTGCCGGAAACGCGTTTTTCCAGACCAACTGGAATGATCAGTCGCACGCGCCGGCCGTAATACGCAGGAAGTGAAACACCAATGGTTCCCGCCTGCGGATGGCCGATCAAAATCGCCGCCCGCCTTGTCTCTAGATCAACAGCATTAGCGCCTTTTAAAATCACGTCGCCTTCCTTCAAATCAGAAACAACATCAAAAATGGTTTTGCCTTTTTGCCAGACGCCGTCTTTAATCACCACGTCTCCGGGAAAACCGCTTTCATCGGGAAGCCGTCCGTCTTCCTTTTTCGGTCGGGCCGGCGGCAAAACAATGCCGCGAAAAAAACGACCCCGCTTAAAATCCGCCGACTGTCCGATGGCTGCGAGCAGTTCTTCTGCCACATAACCGTTCGTCGTTCCGGCAATGACCACAACGGTTCCGGCTTTCAGAGCGGTGAGTACTGCGGGGTGTTTGGCCATAGCCTTGCCGATCAACCGCTTTCCGGCAGCCGGCGTCAGTGACAATTGTTTCATGGATGATGCCCTCTCTTTATTTTTTATCACGCATGGTATTTTTATCCGGCAGGTAGTCTTCCCGTACCGGGGAAAACACCTCCACAGCGACGGAGTCTTCGATAATTTCCACCCGGTGCTCAACACCTGCAGCCTTTTTTTCAAAGTATCTTATTTTCCCAAACTTATCAAGACAGTATTGCGAAAAAACCGTCTGAATAAAGGCCATTGCATCTTGACAAATGGCCGGCAACGTGCCATCCCTTTTCGAAAAATAATGCAAAATAAATATAAAGGAGCTTGATTTATGGCAGAAATCGTCGCGTTTTCCAAAGAAGGCAATATTGGCTTGATTACCGTTAACAACCCGCCGGTGAACGCCCTGTCGCAGGCCGTTCGCGCCGGCATTAAGGCAAGTATTGAAAAGGGCAACGCCGATCCCGACGTTGCAGCCATCATCATCCTTTGCGATGGTCGCACCTTTATTGCGGGCGCGGACATCCGTGAATTCGGCAAACCGCCCATGGAGCCTCATTTACCGGACGTCTGCCAGTTTATCGAAGATTCCCCCAAACCGGTCATCGCGGCAATTCATGGCACAGCGCTGGGCGGTGGCCTGGAAATTCCGCTCAGCTGCCATTTCCGAATCGCGC
>CAYGNV010000337.1:0-2619 GCA_964351355.1 uncultured Smithella sp. | reverse complement strand
ATCTGTATCTTACATTAATCTATTTGGGCAACAGGCCGTGCAAGATTGAACCAGCCAAGGCATTCATTTTCGTGATTGTTTCATGTCTGCAATAATCTCCTCTGTAGTTCTATCATCTTCCCATGACCCGGACAGTTCCAGTAAAACTTGCGCGGGCGCCTTCTGGTTGGTTATGATGTCCTCAACATCAGCCGCAAATTTATCATCGTCGTCCAGCCTGGGCATTGTTTGCAGGAAGATTTTCAATTCCTTCAAGGTTCGCGTGCCGACGGCTTTTTCCGCCAGCCCAATTGTTGCCACCGGTTTTCCACATCTCATGATCGTATAGAATTCTCCTTTATCCTGACTTCGACACTTTCCAAGCAAATAATGAATAATATCATGGTAGTGTAACTTTTACGTTCTATTTCTTGAATTATCTGTATTCGCTCGCTTGTTCAGATACTCGATGTATCCAATAGTCAGGAGCACGGTGAAGATGCATTACGGCTATCACAACGATTTGTTCTTCTTCATCACAGTACAGAATTCCATAGGGGAAACGGCCGACCAGAATTCTTCTGATTCCATTTCGCTGGAGGGGACAAGACATAGGGTTAATAGAGATCGCGTCCGTTCCCTTCTTGATCATGGATAAGAACTCCCGCCCCAATCCTTGTCTATGTTTATCATAGAAGATGGCCGCTTCGTTCATTTCCTGCTCTGCCTGGGAAAGAAAAATGACTTTCTTCATCGCATTTTAGAGAACGCATCACGGTAAACATCGTCGGCAGGCCTGCCCTGGATTTTACCTTGCCGGTATTCCTGATAGCGCCTTTCGGCCTCCTGAAGCCACAACCTTTCTGCTTCGGGGTCGTCGTAATTATCGAGACTTTTTATCAAGTCCATCGCCAACCTTGCACGTTCCTCGGCGGAGAGAGTCAAAGCAGCTTCTTCTATTTTTCCCAAATTGGTACTCATAACCAGCCTCCTTTTCACGGCATAAGAGTAGTCTTAACCTACTAAAATATCAACAGGTAGATGTCAACCTATATCCCGAACTTCTCCTTTGCCCGTTTCCGGAATGTGTGGGGTTTGATGTTGAGAAGTCGGGCGGCGGCTTCGCGGTTGCCGTCTTTCACTTTGATAGCTTCTTCGTAATATGCTTTTTCAAGATCGTGCAGGTGCGCGTCCAGATCCAGACCGTCAGGGGGGATGGTGACTATCGGAGCATTTGGTTGGTCTGTATTGCCGGACGATTTCGGAAAAGAGGAAACCGGTGAAGTGATTTCCGGCGGTAAATCGTTTTCTTTGATGACGCTGCCTTTGGAAAGAACAAAGGCCCTTTCGACGGCGTTTTCCAGTTCCCGGATATTTCCCGGCCACGAATATGAAAGGATGCGCCGCATCGCCTCCCGGCTGAGTTGCTTCTGCTGTCGGTAGCGGGCGTTATGCCGGTCGAGAAAGTATTCCACAAGAAGGGTAATATCCTCCTTGCGCTCCCTCAGGGCGGGCATGGGGATGTCAATCACTTTTAGCCGGTAGTAAAGGTCTTCCCGGAATTTGCCCTCGCTGATGAAAGCGGTCAGATTCCGGTTGGTGGCTGCAATGATCCGGACATCAGCGCGGATGGTTTTTTCACCCCCCACCCGCGTGATCGCTTTATCCTGCAAGACGCGCAGGATTTTGGCTTGAGCAGGCAGAGGCATATCACCAATTTCATCTAAGAAGATTGTGCCCCCGTCGGCCAGCTCGAATTTTCCCTTCTTCTGCTGCGTGGCCCCGGTGAAGGCCCCTTTCTCATGGCCGAAAAGTTCGCTTTCCACAAGCGTCTCCGGAATGGCCGCACAATTTACGACGATCAGGGGCTCCTCTTTCCTTGTGCTGTTGTAATGGATAGCCTTGGCCACAAGTTCCTTGCCCGTGCCCGTTTCGCCTTGGATCAGAACCGCCGAGTCATACAGGGCGGCAGCCCGGACAGTGTCCATGACCCGCGTTAGCGCCGGGCTCCTGCCGATCATCTGAAGGCCGGAAAATTCCCGAATGAGTTCGTCTCGCTCTGCCTCCAGTTTTTCCTTGCGCAGACAGGTCGCGGCAATGTCCAGCGTTTCCGGCGAGGGCGGCGTAATTTTAGGGAAAGTCGCCAGTGATAGACTTATTTCGGAGACGGCTTTCTGCTGCGGTCTCAGGAAACGCGGTGGCGTGATCTTGAGGAGTGTGGCGGGCACAATACCTGATTGGGCCATGAGGAACCAGACGGTCTGCATCTGCGGCGTCCCGGATGCCGTGGCAATGAAACAGGCGGGCTGCCGATCGCGGTACTCCTCCAGGATTTCCCGGCACCTTGCGCTCATGTTCAGGAAAAGGGCTTCGTAATCCGTCGGGTCAGGAATATCGATGTTGTGTATCCGTGAGCGGACATCCCCCGCTCTCTTGGATATCTCCTGCTGGAGCCGCTGGGCGTTGGGAAGGCTGTTCGGGTTGGTGAAGATATGGACGGCATGAAAAGACCGCTCCGTAAGCAAAGTGAGAACTGGCCCGTCGGTAAAGACGCCCTTCACGGCTTCGGGATTGTAAGGATCACGGTTGCCGGCAAAAGTAAAAAGAATATCCATAAGACTATCGTTTCTGTTTGTTTAT
>CAYGNV010000336.1:0-2626 GCA_964351355.1 uncultured Smithella sp. | reverse complement strand
CGGGACCGGGTACGGATACATTCGCCATGGAAATCCCGGCAGGCTGCTACCATACATGGATTCCCATGGCGGAACAATCCGTATTTTTTGAAGTGAAAGCGGGGCCTTACGATCCTGCAGCCTCGCTTTTGTTTGCACCCTGGTCACCTGCGGAAGGCACCGCGCAGGTTAAAGAATTCCAGGCATGGCTTCTTACTGCACGCATCGGCGAACGGATTTTATAAATATCGATAAACAATCCTGTGTAATCAGACTTTCTGGATTTCTTTCATAACCGACAACTCCGGTTTCCCACCGATAAAGGCGGCGCTGGCCACAAAAAACTCCTTGAAGTACGGCGTGGAAGAATGAAAATCCAGAGCGGCTTTATCTTTGTATTGTTCAACCACCACCAGCATGTTGGGATTGGCTTTGTCTTGATTGAGGGAATAAAGAACCGTACCCTCCTCCGAAGCCACTTTGGACATTAACGCCTTGAAGGCGGTTACGGCTTCATCCATCTTTCCCTCTTTAACAGGCAACTTGGCTATGACTGTAAGCATTTTTATACCTCCCTGATTTATTATTTATTCCGTATTAACGCGTTTGGCTTCATAACACAACAATATCTTATGCCCATTATTTCATTGACATGCAATTTTGCTCGTTTTATACACCCTCTCCAGAGAACCAATCCCTTACCCAAAAAAAGGGAAATCATATTTACAATCAAAAATCGGCGAAAGATCACCCGTACCGCCGAACGAGCTGGGAATGATAAATGACCACAAAGGCTTTTAAAATCTACCGTTGGGCCATATTGATCACTATCGCTATTCTTTATTTCTTCGTTTGTCTGCACCGACTATCGCCTACCGTTATTGCCCGTGATCTGGTTCTATCGCTTCAAGCCGATGCGGTTACCCTTGGTGTTATCGCCTCGTCCTACTTTTATCTTTACGCAGCAATGCAACCGATTGTGGGCTACCTTTCCGACACCACAGGCCCGAGAAAAGTGATGGCCTTACTCTTTTTCGTCTCTGCCGCAGGTTCTATCATCTTCGCGCTGGCGCCCACTGCAACCATAGCTGTCCTGGGACGGTTACTCATCGGTGCAGGATTGGCCGGGGTTTTCATCCCCGCTCTCAAAATATTCTCTCGATGGTATCCGGCAAACCAGTTTGCCAGTCTCACGGGCGTCATGATCACCATAGGCGGCATCGGTGGTCTCGCCGCTGCCCTTCCGCTCACCTATTTGGTTGTACTCCTTGGATGGAGGGGATCCTTTTTGGCAATCGGCCTCCTTTCCGCGGCACTCGCGATTCTCGCCTGGATCATTGTGCGTGATTCACCGGAAGACAAGGGATGGCCAGTCTGCACCGCCGAAGACAGGGCCATTCTCAAGCCCGGTCAAGAAATCCGCCTTTCAAAGAGATTGGTGACTGTTTTCGGAAATCTGGATTTCTGTTTTCTTTTCTTTGCAACTTTTCTCATTTTCGGTGCTTCCCTTACTTTTCAAGGGCTTTGGGCTATTCCCTATCTGATGGACGTATTCAGCCTGGATCGGGTGCGCGCAGGAGGGATGCTCATGGCGTTGCCTCTGGGCTTTGCCATAGGAGGGTCATCCGTCGGATTCATGATCGACAAGCTGAATCTGAATAGGAGGAAGACCCTTCTCTGTGGCTTGGGGTTAAGCATTCTCATGTGGCTTCTTTTGATCTTTCTGAAGGAACGGGAACATCTGGTGATCGTGGTACCGCTTTTTTTCTTTTTCGGCCTGATCACCGGAGGTTCGCTTCCTTTGTCCTTTGCTATAACCCGAGATCTTTTTCCCTCCTGGCTGATGGGAACGGCAACAGGGCTGATGAACACCGCCAGCTTTTTCGGAAGCGCCGTTTACATGCCGTTGACGGGCTTCTTGCTGAACAGCGCCATTCCAACCGGCGCGGGTAGCTACAGCTTCGACGCTTATCGAAAGCTTCTTATCGTTTTTTTGCTCTCTTATGCAGTCGCCTTTGTTGCCATGGCCCTGCTCTCGAAACGAAAGGATTCTCCGGCCCCCACAACATAAAGAGAAGGCACACAGCATTGACTTACGCAACAACGCGTGGCAAGTTCAGAACATCATAACACCACAATTCAAGATGAACCGAATTAAACCGGCCAGTCGGGGATTTCTTTTTTCGTTCCGAACCACTTCATCGTGACATAAAACATATCCAGATGACGCAGGGCGATTTTAAAGCGGGTGAGTTTGTTTCGGGAAGTTACACCGCAAAGCAGGTGATCGAACTGATCAAAATTCAACATCCGCATTTTACGGATGGTCACTTCTTCCAGCGCGTTTTTTTCGCGCAGATAATCTTTGAGCTTTCCTTTATAGCCCTCCATGCCGATTTGTCCTTCGCTTACGGCCGATACGGCCAGAACACCGCTTAAACAGGCCATGTCAATGCCACCGCCGTGAAGAGCCGACGTCAATCCGGCCGCGTCACCCACCAGGATAATATTGTCATAGACAAGACGAGGCAGCATCCGGCTGCTCGCAACGCCGCTGCCCTTTTCCCTCACGGTCGCATCGGCCAGGCCTTCCGCGCGCAAGACATCCGCCAGCAGTTTTTTCAAGTCCGGTCTTTCTTTGCTCAAG
>CAYGNV010000335.1:0-2664 GCA_964351355.1 uncultured Smithella sp. | reverse complement strand
GCTTTGAGCTGACGGATCATGAGATGTATCTTTACGGGAATTGCGCGGATTGCAGAAAGAAGTCGCGTGTGTGAACAGTCTGATGGTTATTCATGTTTTGTCATTCCGGACTGGATCCGGTATCCAGTATATTCCATAAGTTCTGGATACCGGCACTCGTGACACAGCGCCACCTCAGCCGTAGAATGGAAAGAAGATAACGGGAAAGACCGGCTGGTGAGGCTTTCCTGAGAATAACCGAAACAGGGCGTTCATCGCTCTATTAAAAAAGAAAAAGGAGAAGAGAATGAAGCGTTTGGTTTTGTCGGTCATGGGATTTTTTATGATGACAAGTATTGCGGCAGCGGGACATCCGCTGGTCACGGAGGACACAGGCACACATGGCAAAGGCAAAGGCCATGTGGAAGTCGGTGTGTCCTTCTTCAATGACAAGGACAAAATCGATGAGACGACAACATTCAAGACCGAAGGCGGCGAAGCGACCGTCTGGATCACGGTAGGCCTGCTCGACAATCTGGACATCGTCCTGAGTGTGCCATATGCCTGGTACACCCTCGATGAAAACAATGCTCGCGTCGCGCGCGCCAACGGAATTTCGGACATCACCTTCGACGTCAAATGGCGTTTCTTTGAGAAAAACGGCTGGTCGCTTGCCTTAAAGCCGGGAGTGAGCCTGCCTGCCGGCGATAAAGATAAGGGACTCGGCGCGGGACAGGTCGGCTATCGCCTCTTCCTGGTCGGCAGCAAAGAATTTGAACCTTTCGCCGTTCATGTCAACGCGGGTTACATCCGCAACGAAAACAACGCCGATGAGCACCGGAATATCTGGCATGCGTCGCTTGCCGCCGAATACGAAGTCATCAAAAACCTCAAGCTTCTGGCCAATATCGGCGTGGAGAGAAACCCGGTATCGGGCAGCAGCGACCATCCGGCGTTTGCCTTGGGCGGAGTTTTATACAATTTGTCGGAACGAATCACGGTCGATGCCGGCATCAAGTTCGGCCTAACATCTCCGGAAACCGACTGGACATATCTGGCTGGTTTAACAATAAAATTTTGATTTTATTTGATTTTAAAAAAGAATATGAGTACGTTGCTCTAGAGTCTATACTGTCCGGGCCGGGAAGGCATAATTCTCACGGGAGGGAAAATCCATGAAAGTAGTCGCATTTAACGGAAGTCCGCGGAAAAAAGGAAATACCAGCATCCTCATCCAATGCGTATTTAAAGAATTGGAGCAAGAAGGGATAGAGACGGAGCTGGTGCAGCTTGCCGAAAAAAAGATAACAGGCTGCACGGCCTGCTTCAAATGTTTTGAAAATCAGGATAAGCGCTGTGCCGTAAAAAATGACGGTTTGAATGAATGCATTGAAAAAATGATCGAAGCGGACGGCATCCTTTTCGGATCGCCCACCTATTTTTCCAACGTCACCGCCGAGATAAAGGCCCTGATCGATCGAGCGGGCATGACATCAAGCGCAAACGGGTTTTTGTTTCGCAGAAAAGTCGGGGCCGGGGTTGTAGCCGTGCGGCGGGCAGGAGGCGTTTTTGCCTTCGACGCTCTTAACCATTTCTTTTTATACAACCAGATGATCGTACCCGGCTCCTGTTACTGGAATGTCGGGATAGGCTTAAATCCCGGAGATGTGGAAAAGGATGAGGAAGGCCTCAACATCATGAAAGTTCTGGGGCGGAATATGGCCTGGCTGTTGAAGAAAATGTGCGATCCGGCATAAAAAAGGAGGGAATGAACGATGGGAATGTTTGAAACGATATTTCTCGTTTTGGTCATGTTATTTCTGGCTTTCAGCATGCGCGTAGTGCCCGAACAACAGAGAATCGCCCTTTTTCGACTTGGACGTTATAAGGGCATCAGAGGTCCGGGGATGGTCATCGTTGTTCCGTTCATGGATCGCGACTGCAAAATTACCATCGGAGATAAGGGAGAGCTCATGCCGGACGGGAAAGGAAAGTTCCGGGAATTTCAGGTGCCCGTTGTGTTTTCAAACAGCATTCCGACTGGCTCGCCGATAAGAGTGGTTGGCTTTACAAAAGACAAGCTTCAGGTTGGCCATGAGCACAAATTGTAATTTCAATTGACAATCCGTACTATCTTTGCACTGGAAGACCCGGATATTAAAGCCGCTGCCGAAATAGTCTATTCCTTTTAAAATCCATTTTATCCCATAGGGATAATAGGTTTATAGAAATACATATCCAAAAACAATCTATGACCCCATCGGGGTCGCACGTATGTTGACACAATGTGCTATAGACGTGAAACCCCTTCGGGGTTTATAAACCTTACCCAAAAGGTATCAACCACCTCGCGAGCTCGCTGTCGAGGTATGAAATGAACGTCATTATATCGCAGCAAGATGCGGAGAATTGACGCTCGTCCCGCAACAGCGGGATTAAACAAAGTATTGATTTAGAATTGGAATTACACGCCCAGTTCTGACCGGAACGCCTTCATATTCGCCCGGTACTTCTCCACCTCATCGGCCGTCATTTCATCGGGCCATTGCAACGCCACCTGCGTCAGGGAATCTACCAGCGCGTTTGAATGGGGTGCAATGCCCAAAACACCTATCTTGCTGCCGTGATCGAGCTTAATCTTCCCCAGCATGAAATCTGTCACAAACTTGGACTTCTTCGTGAGAA
>CAYGNV010000334.1:0-2666 GCA_964351355.1 uncultured Smithella sp. | reverse complement strand
GTCCAATTTTTAATTCAAAAAGAGGGCAAAACATAAATGCCTTTCTGCGCAGCCAATAGAAAGCCCAACAAGGGCAATCCAGCCGATCGCTACGCTCCGGCTGATTTTTTCGTTGGGCATCATAATAATCATACTACTAGCCGATGACGCCCCGCTTTATGATCGGCCACAGTAAACCCACTTGAACAGTGAAAATTGAATTTACCTTTTTCTAAAACAAAGACTGCTACTTTCATTTTTCCATCAAGGTCATGTGATTCAAGCCCGTCTTCTGATTCAAGGATTATCCATTCCAGAATCTCTCCAAAACTACATTCCTCTCTTTCCTCTATTTCCTTCACAATCTTATTGCTTATATCTAAATTAATTTGTATTTTCATATTCGCTTTCTTCCGCGCAGCCATAGAAAGCCCAACAAGGGCAATCCAGCCGATCGCTGCGCAGGCTCGCTCCTGCTGATGTCGGCGTTCTAAGGAATATACCGAAATTTGCATCTCGACACACGGCCATCTTTGAATTCTTTGATTGCTTTCATGGCGTCCGGACCGTCGTCACTCGTTGCTATCCGGGCGACAAGGCCGAATCCTGAAAGATAAGCCGAATATTCTTTTGCCTGCTTAATCCCCGCCGCGATGATCAGAAGTCGAGAATTTCGATTTGCCTTCCGATATTCAGTCCAATGAGACACGGCGAGAGAAAGAAGCTCTTTTGCGTATTCTGTTTTCAGGGCGGTATAGAGGGCATGGCCGGATTTTCTATCATCGTCGGTAGATATCTTGGCCTCAACGACTTTCCCGCTTCGTGATTTCCACGTTGCCACGCCGTCGGAAAAAATAATATTGATTGGAAGAATGGCTTTTTCCGCAAGCGCCTGCTTTCTGGTGTATTCAATAACGGCCGTATCTTTGTTTCCTTCGAGATTCGGCACGAGCCCGGCAAAGCTATCCTTATATTCCGTGAAGGCAATTTTTTTCCCATCGCCTCTTGCCATCGTGCCCGTCATTAAGACGCGGTATTTTGCAGCACTGTAAATAGGCAAAAGGGCCTTTGTCCATGATCCGTCATCAGCCTCCGAATGGTGATATTCGTCAAGCACGAGAATATATCGCTTGCTCCTGATTTCAGACAAAACCGTCTGGTAAGTGTCAACGCCGATTGCCTGATAAGTTGTGATAAAGCCGTTTGTCCCACGCGCGGGGTTGACCTCATTCGTTGAAACTCTGATTTTCAGATCGTGTTTGAGCATCGCCCGGAAGAACGGATCGACAAAGTTCTTTTCGCCCTGGTATTGAAGGGACCGGCGCGGGCAGATCCAACAAATCCCATCGGCCAGCCCGGCAGTGATCAGCTTACCGGCAATTATTGGTAGGCTTGATTTCCCGGCGCCAGGGGTTGCCTTGACGAGGATATTTCTTATAGGCGAACCTGCGATGATGTCGTCAACCGTGTTTGCCGTGTCTGTTTGGTGCTTTCTTAGCATTTGTCGCCTATCTCCATGCCCGAGCGCACCCGCATGATGCGATGCGCCGGTTTGTCAAATTTTTGCTCGATGTAATCTTTTCCCTTCCGCAATCGCACCGGCAGATCCATCGCTGGCCGCTTGTGTGCGGGTGTCGCTTGATGACAACCAGCTTTCCAAAGCGCTGGCCTGTTAAATCGTGCGGCATTTCTTTATCCAATGATTATGAATGCCATTTGCCCATGAGTAGGCATAAAAAATACTTATGGCGAAGATGCCCCATTGTTCTGCCTGCCATGTCGTATAGAACCAAAACGGCTGAGAGCAAAGACCGCATATGTATCCCCATCGCTGCCACTTGTCTTCGCGGCCGACCAGATAGATCGCTGCTGCTCCGAAAACGATTATACCGATTTGACTAATCTGCACTTTCAATCTCCATTATTGCTCGTCCGATGATCTCTGGAATTGCGGGGAATACGGAATTGCCGATTGCTTTAAGGCGCTCCATGATTTCGGGTACCCCATCATAATCTCCACGCATTCGGGCGTAATCATCCGCTGATAAAGTCTCATTAATTGCTCTTGTAAATTCCCGTCCGCATGATTCTTGCGGATAAGAGCAAAGGGATTTCTGAACGTCCATGCCTTCCACATTTGAGCCAATGGGGTAAGCAATGATCCAAACTCGGTCCCGTCGATGACAGGCTCCAACGTAGGAAGCTGGTATGCAATGCCATTGCGCATCATACCGGAGCGCGGCCATGTCTGTGAGTATTCGGCCAAACCATTTTCCGCCCCCCCCATTAAGCAGGTTTGCGACGTTCTCCACGATTGCGTATTTCGGTCTAAGGTCGCCAATAATACGGGTGAATTCTGACCACAGACCGGAGCGACACGCCTCGATTCCCTCTTGGAAGCCAGCGACGGAAATGTCCTGACAGGGGAATCCTCCGCAAATAAGGTCAACTGGTTCAAGATCTTTGCTTCCGACTGTTTTGACATCTAAAAACCTCTTCACGCTCGGCCAATGTTTCGCCAAGACTTTATTGCAAAACGGATCAATTTCTACTTGCCAGATGATTTCCATTCCGGCGCGTTCAAGTCCAAGATCAAAACCGCCGATGCCGCTGAAAAGGGAACCGACGCGCATCATGCTTTCCCGCCTGCAATCTTTTTATGTTTTTTGGCTTTTACTACCGAATTT
>CAYGNV010000333.1:0-2674 GCA_964351355.1 uncultured Smithella sp. | reverse complement strand
AAAACGCGAAGGAAAGATAACCCATGCTAATCCCGCCACCGAGAAGATGTTGGGCTATGCCAAAAATGAGTGTGTCGGGAATAAGCTTCAGGACATCGGTGTTTCGCTCGATATGGGTGATTTCCAAACGACAATGCAAAATTTGAACTTGAGCGGCATTCTTAATTACAATGATGTTCCGGTAAAAACCAAGTCCGGGCAGCATATCTATACGGACATATATCTCGTCGACCGGGCAAGGTTGGTACAATGTAATATTCGTGACATCACCGACCGCAAGCAGGTGGAAGAAGGGATTCGTGCATCTCTTCGGGAGAAAGAGATCCTCCTCAGAGAACTCCATCACCGGGTGAAGAACAACATGCAGGTGATATCCGGCCTTCTCGATCTTCAGGCAAGGTCAAGCAGGAATCCGGAGCTGATTGAAATGTTGAATAAGAGCCAGAGCCGAATCCTATCCATGGCCCTGGTACATGAACAACTTTACGCTTCAAAGGATTTAGCAAGAATCGATATGGTCGGTTATGTGAGAACCCTGTCACAGGAGTTATTTCAAGCGTACAAAATCGATCCAAGGAAAATAGATCTAATCGTCCAAACCGACGGCAATGTTTATGTAGACATTATCAAGGCGATTCCCTGTGGGTTGATTTTGAATGAATTGGTTTCCAATGCGCTTAAACATTCCTTTCCTGGCGATGGACCAGGTGAATTACGGATCATCATCCACGAAACGAAAAACAAAGAAATAGAGATCATCGTCCGTGATAATGGTTTGGGCCTGCCGGACGATGTTGATATTCACCAGCCACGCTCTATGGGGTTGTACTTGGTGAGCGGGCTGGTGAAAAAGCAGCTTGAAGGTCAAATTGAGGTAAGGCAAGACAACGGAACAGAATTCAGAATCATATTCCCTTTATAATTTGGGAGAGAGGTGGTCGTTATGAACAGTGAGAAAATCATGGTTGTGGAAGACGAATGGGTCGTTGCCGATCAGCTTTGCAGGAATCTGGAAGAACTCGGGTACAAGGTTTGCTCAACGGCATCCGCGGGAGACGAGGCCATCAGGAAGGTGGAAGCGGATAGTCCCGACCTAATCTTGATGGATATTGTTTTGAAGGGGGAAATGGACGGTATTGAAGCTGCCAATCGGATCAACTCTCAGTTCAATATCCCGATGATTTACATGACCGCTTACACAAATCAGGAATATATCCAACGGGCAAAGCAGACAAAGCCTTTTAGTTATCTGGTCAAACCCTTCAATCAGAAGGAACTTCACGCAAATATCGAGATGGCTCTCCACAGGCACTTGGCAGATAAAGAAATAAAAGACCACATGGAACGTTTGAGAAGGTCCTACCAGAAGGAATTTCACGCAAATATCGAGATGGATCTCAACAGTCACTTGGCAGATAAAGAAATAAAAGACCAAATGGAACGTTTGAGAAGGTACTACACGGGGACGACGAAAGCATTTTCGGAAGCGATTGAATTGCGCGGACGCCTTACTCCCCTCGGTCATCACCGACATGTCGCGTTTATTGCACACGGCATCGCCAAGGAAATGGGACTTCCCGACTTGACAGCGGAGGGGCTCTGGTTGGCAGCACACGTCTATGACATCAGCTTTGTGAATATGCCTGTTGAAATCATTACGGGCGCCGGCCAATTGACAGGAGACAGCCTTACCCTGTATCGCGAGTACCCACAGTTGAGTTACGATATTTTAGCGGCAGTCGATTTCCCTTGGCCCATCGCTGACATTGTCCTGCAACATCGCGAATGTTTCGACGGGTCAGGATACCCGCGGGGGATCATGGGGGAGGATATTCTCATTGAAGCCAGGATACTGGCCGTTGCCATTGCCGTTGAAGATTTGACTTCTCTTCGGGTCTTTCGGAAAGCCTTTCCTTTAAAGCAGGCCTTCGATGAAATAAACGCGTCCCGCGGATCACAGTATGATCCCACTGTCGTGGCTGCCTGTCTAAGGCTTTTCAATGAGAAAGGCTATAACGCTGAAGGTTGACGCTTCTTGCACAGCTTATAACCAGTAATCATTACCTTTTACGATTGCCCGTAACTAAACCTTTGCAGGTGTTATCAATTGAGGAATAAAAAGCCCCTTGTCCGTGCGGACAAGGGGCTTTAAAGGTTATAGTTTTTCCTGGATTCCCGCTGGAGTAATGCCCTGCGTATGCGGGGCGGGAATGACAAGTGTTTACATTCCCATTCCGGGATATCCTCCACCGGGAGGCATACCGGGCATTCCGCCGGCGCCTTTTTCCTCGGGCTTATCGGCAACCATGCACTGCGTGGTCAGTAAGAGTGATGCGACGCTCGCCGCGTTCTGCAGGGCAAAACGGGTGACTTTGGTCGGATCAATAACGCCGGCCTTGATCATATCTTCATACGTGTCTGTGCGGGCGTTGAATCCAAAAGACGCGCCTTTTTCCTTATTTGCTTTTACCTTTTCCGCGACAATGCTGCCTTCAAATCCGGCGTTGGCGGCAATCATTTTAATCGGCTCTTCAATCGCCTTTTTGACGATATTCACACCGATTTGCTCGTCGCCGTCAAGAGAAAGTTTGCCCAGAGCAGGCAGTGCGCGCAGATAAGCGACACCGCCGCCGGGAACGATTCCTTCTTCCACCGCGGCGCGGGTGGCATGCAG
>CAYGNV010000332.1:0-2681 GCA_964351355.1 uncultured Smithella sp. | reverse complement strand
CATTAATATATTTAAAGACTTAATTGATAAGTATCCTTACAGTTGGAGCGGTCGGATGGCGCATTATCACTTGGGTAATGTTTATTACAATAGCGGCGAGTTCGACAAGGCGATTGGCTCCTATGAAAAATTTGTCAGCAAAACCAGAACTGACAAAACAGGCGTTAAATTTCTGGCTTTAACATCTCTGGGGTATTTATACGAAGTCAAAAAGGACTTTAAGGAAGCACTGAATTATTTTGAACAAGCGCAAAGCGCTTATAATGTAGGTTTTGAAGTGATTGGATTACGAAACATCGCGCGTGCATATGAAGAATTAAATAAGAAAGAAAAAGCTCTGGAATACTATAAGAAAGCACTGGAAAAAACAACCGAGCCTGCGGCAACCATTTTCATCAAGAGAAAAATATCCACCCTAAGCTGATTTACACGGAGGCATAGGTATTTAAAAAAGTATTAATATCAGAGATGGGAATTAAATTATGGCAGAAGACTATTACCAGGTATTAGGCGTCGATAAAAAAGCATCCGCCGATGAGATAAAAAAAGCATATCGCAAACTGGCTGTTAAATGGCATCCCGACAAAAACCCTAATAATAAAGCAGCATCAGAAGAAAAATTCAAAAAAATAAGCGAAGCTTACGCCGTTTTGAGTGATGCGAAAAAACGCGAGCAGTACGATCAATTTGGTTCCACCGACCAGTTTCGTCAACAATATTCACAGGAAGATATTTTCCGTGATTTTAATCTGGATGAAATCTTGCGCAGTTTTGGCTTTGGAGGTCCCAGGGGAGGGGGCAGAACAACATTTCGCACTGGTGGCAGAAGAGGCGGCGGTCAACAGGATGATGAAGACCCTTTCACCAGTATTTTCGGTGGCATGGGCGGTGGCAGACAGCATGCCAATATGCCGCAAAAAGGACAGGATGCCGAGTATAATTTATCAATATCATTAGAAGAATCCGTAATGGGTGCTGATAAAAAGATTTCCCTGCAAATGGAAAATCGCATTGAAGATATCAGCGTAAAGATACCATCCGGCATCAACACCGGTAAAAAATTGAGACTACCCGGAAAAGGACTGGCAGGCTATAACGGCGGTCCAAATGGTGATTTATACTTAAATATTAATGTAATGCCACATCCGATCTTCTCTCGCGACGGCAATGATCTATATATCGAAAAGACTATCAAGTTTACACAGGCGGCTTTGGGAACAACCATAGACGTTCCAACTTTAGACGGTACATCAAAAAGATTAAAGATTGCTCCCGGCACACAAAACAACACCAAGATCCGGATAAAGGGTTTTGGCGTACCCGGGCTCAAAGGCGCAATCAAAGGCGATCAATATATCAAGATTAATATCGAGGTTCCGAAAAAGCTCACAGACAAGCAGATGAAGATGATTGAACAGTTGGCGGAGGATGGAATTTAAAATAAAAAGGCTGAAGAGACTGTCAGACTAATTCAATAATTTTAATATTACGTCTCATATGATATGTTATGTTAACATGAGGCAAAATCATCTTTGGTTTTGAAAATAGAAAAAGTACCAAGGGCTTTGGCAATCAAAATATCAGCGGCTTTTATTTCCGCTTCCAATACTGCGATGTTTTTTCCTTTTTGAATGATTTTTGCATCGCAGATAAGTGTCGTAGCCTGGGCCGGTTTTAAGTAGCTGATTTTAATTTCAATGGTTGCGGCTTCCTGGTCTTTTTTAAGAGTCGAATAAACAGCAACACCCATGCCGATATCCGCCAGTGAGTAAATTACGCCACCATGAACCGTTTTGTGAGAATTCCGGAAATTATCTTTTATTTTCAATGATAATTGGCACGTTCCGCTTTGTAATTCTAATACATCCAGGCCCAGAAGTTTTATAAATGGGCTTCGTTCTCTTAAAATTTCGGTATATTCCAAAACCATGAGTTTACTCCATTTCTAGATTTATTGAAATCTTGCCACCCTCTTTTTTCATATGAACTCCACCTCCCCTATTGCTCCCATATCGTTGCCGTAGATAATAATGATCCCCTTTACGCCGGGAATTTTTATTCCGTAATCCAGGACGAGTTTGATGTCTTTTTTGCTTTTTACTCGGTTGCCAATGGCGGAGGCTGCGGCATCGGCCAGAGTCGCGGATTTGGAAATTACGCAAACAGCATCGGCTTTTCCAAAGCTCAAGGATGGCCCGACCGTGGCGGACGATGTGCAAACTCCAAGCGGAGTTTCTTCTGGTTTTACAATGATATTAACCTTGTAATTTAAAGTAGATTCTCCGGCGTAAATGCCAACCGTCAATTTGCTTTTTGACCTAATAAAAATATCTCCGCCATTTTCGATAATAAGGTTTTCGGTCTGGTCGAAAAGGTCAGATCCCACAAATTCGGACACGGCGCCGGCGACCGAGGCCATCGGCCCTACCCCGCAGATTTTTGATCTAGCAATCATCTCCCTGACAATCGGAGGGGCTAGCTCGTCTTCGGGAAACGGCAAAAGTGATGTGCGGAATTTAGGATGGTTTTTAATGTAGATTTCTAAAGCGTGACGATGTTGAATTAATGATTTTTCAGCCGCAGCGGCCAAGTTAGTGTCCGAACTTATAAACAGGTCGCTTTCAAATATTTTTACATTATATGAAATTAGATTATCTTTATTAATTAAAGATCTATATGTT
>CAYGNV010000331.1:0-2682 GCA_964351355.1 uncultured Smithella sp. | reverse complement strand
AGCCGACGCCGCTTCGCGGCGCGGCCTAATTCAGGCGTTGAGCGTAAGGGAATATGAGTCAGCTCACGATCATTATTATCGCTTCCTGGCTTGCGGGTCTATCAGCCTTCGGTGGCGGCGTTATTGCTTGGGCCACAGACGGTGCAAACACAGATACAAAGCGTGAGGTAACTCACGGCATCATCGCCTTCGGCGGCGGAATCCTCATTGCTGCAGTGGCTTTTGCACTGCTCCCTAAGGCAATAGTCGCGCTTAGCCCAGTGGTTCTTGGCGCCATGTTCTGCGCCGGCGGGCTATTGTTCTGCATTTTGGATGCACATCTGAGCAGAAGTGGCAATACGAAGGCTCAGTTCTTGGCCATGCTAATGGACTTTCTGCCTGAAGCACTCGCCCTTGGTGCAGTTTTTGGCCAGGACCCTCGACTGGGCGTATTGCTAGCCGCCTTTATTGGTGCCCAGAACCTGCCTGAGGGTTTCAACGCTTTCCGGGAGATGACGACCGTCGGCATCAGATCTCGTGTGGCACTCATGACCCTGCTGGCAGTCAGCCTGCTCGGCCCGGTTGCCGCATGCACTGGATACTTCTTTCTTCAGAATCAGCCAAAGGTGACTGCGAGCATAATGACCTTCGCCGGAGGCGGCATAATGTATCTCATTTTTCAAGACATTGCTCCGCAATCGAAGATCAGAAAACACTGGATACCAGCGCTCGGCGCAGTTCTGGGTTTCGCGGTTGGAATGATCGGAAAACAGTTGCTCGACTGAAACAACACGGACGCCCAACAAGGCGGTGTACCGGACGGCAATTCCGCTGCGCTCCATTGCCGCCGGTGAGCTTTATCGTTAGGCTCAATATAATTGACAACTTTATATCGATCGTGATATCATAGCACAAAATAGATCGATGGAGGTGTCAGCATGCAATCAGTCACCGTATCACCAAAATATCAAGTCGTTATACCTAAGGCAGTCAGGGAGGCATTGAAGCTTTATCCGGGACAAAAAATGCAGATTGTTGAATATGCCGGGCGTATTGAACTGATACCGGAACGCGATATCAAAGAACTCCGTGGATTCCTCAAGGGCATCAATACGGAATTCACCCGCGAGGGAGATAGAATATGAATATCGTTGATTCTTCCGGCTGGCTTGCCTACTTCGCAGACGAGCCTAATTCCGAACATTTCTTAGGCCCGCTCAGTGATTCAGCGTTGCTTGTCGTTCCAACAGTAACGATATACGAGGTATTCAAGGTCATTCTCCGCGAATCCAGCGAGAATGAAGCACTACAGGCGGTTATGGCTATGCAAAAAGGAACGGTTGCGGATATGACCGCACCATTGGCAATCGCCGCTTCAAAGCTAAGCTTGGAGCATAATCTTCCAATGGCGGACAGTATAATTCTCGCAACGGCCCAGCAATTCAAAGCCATTCTCTGGACTCAGGATTCAGATTTCAAAAATATAAGTAATGTGAAGTATTTTCCCAAAAAATAAACCCCGACAAAGCAATCTAGCCGATCGCTAACGCTCCGGCTGTTTTTTTCGCCAGCCCTATATAAGGCTGAGGCACGTAGGAGATAAAAATGGCCTCCGATCAGAATCTGGTCGATTTTATTGTAGACCAAATGGGAGATGCCGGAAACATTTCTCAAAGGAAAATGTTCGGCGAGCATGCCGTTTATTGCGATGGTAAAGTCGTAGCCCTTATTTGCAATGATCAACTTTTTGTAAGACCAACGGAAAAAGGCAGAGTCTATATAGGAAATGTCGTGGAGGCTGCGCCATATCCCGGAGCCAAGGCACACTTCCTGATAGAAGACGCCTTTGAAGATCGGGTATGGATCAGCGGTCTGATTAAATTGACGGCTCAAGAACTTCCGGTTCCCAAACAAAAACGAAGGAAAACAACAGGAGTAAATAAATGAAATTTGGGGATGGCATCGTTTATGTTGATTCCGTCGCTGATACACTGAAATTCTATAAAGAGGCCTATGGATCGCTCAATTGAAGAAGAGCTATCGAGCTTCATTCGGGTCTGGAAAATTCTTGGCCCGACGATTATTGTCATATCTCTGGGGATGGTATTGTTTTCTTGGCCAGACAGATGGCTTTCCTGGTTCGTATTTCTTCTCGCACTGCTCTTCGGTTTTCTCATTTACAAGCATACGCGAATGGCTCGCAAGGCTCTCGACTTGGTGGAACACGGTCAACCGGAGTCCTGTTTAGTCGAGATCCGTAAGGAATCCGGTAACGACCGTGATTACGTCAAGGGCACCGTGTATCGGGAGTCAAGAGACAAGTGGGATGTTTCTTTCGCGCCGCCACCTTGGAACGTTGATCCTATCCTCCAGAAAACGCTCCAGGCGAAAGTGTATTTTGAACGTGAGACCGAGTACCCCTTGGTCGTGGTCGTTGACTGTGGACATCTTTGGGCGGAAAGCGTCCCGACGAAGGTGAACACACCCGCGATGAACGGCTAACCATCGGCTGCGTCAGACGCTTCGCGCCGGTGCGGTGAATTCTGCGTTGTGTCTCAAGATAACTATAGTTTTTCAGACTATTAACAAAAAAAGGATAAGTTATGCCTAATGTGACAGCTAATGGAATCCAAATTGAATATGATACTTTCGGTGACGATTCGTTTCCGGCATTATTGTTAATTATTGGAGCGGGCGGTCAGA
>CAYGNV010000330.1:0-2695 GCA_964351355.1 uncultured Smithella sp. | reverse complement strand
TGGCTGCGCAGAAAGGCATTTATGTTTTGCCCTCTTTTTGAATTAAAAATTGGACGGTTATTACTACACAATAAAGAACAGTGGGATTTAAAAAAATATCCTTTGTTGTGCGGACATTGGGACACAACAAATAAGTGCAAGCGATTATTTTGCATAGGAAAAATTGAAGGACACGACAGATATGAAAAGCGTTATTATGAATTGATTATGGCAGTCGGCATTAAATACCCAAACGAGACACGCCACGAAACGGCGCTTCGATATATTCGGTCTGCTGAGAAATCAACAGATAACGGGTCTTGCAGTGCTGTGAAGATTACATAGCCCAACGCCAAGCTCACCGGGAGCGTAGCGATCCGGTGGAGCGCCTGGTTGGGCGCTCTTATGCTACGCAGAAAGGTTTTAAAATGGAAAAAGATTTCGCAAAACTTTTTAATATCGATGGGGCGCAGGTATTGATTTATTATGATTTTGATACTGATGCCGACATAACCACGATTCACCAAATTACGGAAGTTGACGGCGTCCGCGCAGATATGAAGATAGAACTAGATGGCCCTGACCAAGAAGAGAGAATGACCAAATATTTGTCAGGGTTGACAGATCATCACGCAAAACAATTTAGGGCTAAAATGTTAGAGATGATGTCATAGCCCAACAGTGTAATAGACGGAAAATCGAATAAAGAACGCAGTGATAATGCTGCGTTGTGCAGGTGTGCAATTTAGAGAGGGACGATATTATGTTTGACTTCGGGGCGGCTATCGCCATTGCAAGCGCGATAAGAATTGCCGAAGAAATTGAGGCACGCAATAAGTGGCTTGATGCCTTGTCTGAGGCCGAGCAAGACAAAATTCGAGAACAAGATAAGGAAGTCGCCCGGCAAAACCTGCTCCACAGACGAGCGATTGAGGTTGCGGAAGCTGGCAGGCCCCGCAATTTTTGGGGACAGTAAGCGAGAGAAGCCATGACCGAACTGCAAGAAATTAACCGAAAACTTGATTTGATAATCGACGCCCTCGGTTTGTCTGATCGGCACCGTCTGTCGCCCATCGAAGTAGATTCGGCCGCAAAAAGTATCGTCTTGCAATTCCAAAGGAAAAAGAATAATGCAACAAAGCATGAGCGTAAAACAGGTTAAGGATGGTGTTTTCGACATCTATATCCGGCTGGACCAGACCACCACGGGCCGGATCCGCAGGCGTGTCAAATGCGCATCGATGCTCGACGCCCTGGCTATTGAAACACAAATCAGGCAGGAGCTTGATCGGCCGGCAAGGATTCAGGCGCACAGCGTCAACGCAATCGCAAAGCTCTATATACCATGGATGAGAAACCACCAATCAGAAAAGACCTACCATGAAAAACACAGGATGCTTTTGTCTCAAATTCTGCCATACTTCGGTGGCTTCCTTCCCGATCGAATAACCTCAGGCATCATTGACGCTTATAAAGAAAAGCGCCTGAATGGGCGAAAGATACACCGCCAGGTGAACCTCGAACTGCTATGCCTGCAATCCATGATCCGCTGGGCGACGGAGCAGCGCCCGGCCCTTTGTAATCCCCTACCCTTCAAACCCAAGCCCCTGCCCTATAAACGGCAAATCCCGCACGTTGCAACGCGGGAGGAAATCAACGCCATGCTGGACAACACGTCGGACCTGTTTCACCGATCACTATTTTGCGCGATTTACGAGGCGGGGCTGCGGTCCGACGAGGCCCGGCGACTCAGGCCAACGGACATCAATTTAGGCCAACAGTTCATTCGGGTGCGCGGCAAAGGCGACAAGACGAGGATCGTGCCGATATCTGAGCGCCTTGCCGGGCTACTGGCGGAGCGGGTAAAGGAATGCGGCAACGAGTATTTGTGGGGGAATATCAAGTCATTCAAGACGGCATTCAACGCGACGAAGCGGCGGGCCGGGATCGAAACGAAAATCACACCGCACATATTAAGACATTCCTTCGCCTCGCACCTGCTGGAATCAGGCGCGGATCTGCGGAATATTCAGGACATGATGGGGCACGAGGACGTATCGACAACGCAGATTTACACGCACACAACTTTCCGATCAAACAAATCCCTCATTGACGGGGCATTTAAGGTAGGAAAATGAAAGAAATTATTTTAACAAAAGGCAAAACGGCCCTGGTGGATGATGATGTTTATGAACAGATAAAGCACCTGAAATGGTATGCTTCCGAAGTGGCGCGTAAAGGCTCCGGGAAATTTTACGCCCGTCATAAATATACGGAATCCCTCAATAACCAAAAAACTCTTTATCTCCATCACTTCGTAATGGGGAGGCCTGAAAAGGGTTTAGTGATTGACCATATTAACGGCAATCCTCTTGATAATCGGAGAGAGAATTTAAGGGTCACTACTTACAGGCGAAACAGCCGCAACTGCGCCCCTTCCATTAAGCGAGATGGCGTCTATTTTGAGAAAGGATGTAATGCCTGGCTTGCTCGAACATGGATCGACGGAAAGCGGATATATCTAGGTATATCAAAAGACAAAAACGAGGCAATGAGGATGTACAAAAATGCGTGCTTGCAGATAGAAGGGCGCGAAGATATATGCGCCACCGCCCAGGCCGACAAAGGCCAACGGAGCAAGGATCATACCAAAAAAGCCGTTTCGCTAACTACTCGAAACGGCTTATGTTTTGGTGAGCCCTGTCGGGGTCGAACC
>CAYGNV010000329.1:0-2703 GCA_964351355.1 uncultured Smithella sp. | reverse complement strand
CTGCGGGACGATCTGGATTTGCCGGAAGTGGCGGAAATAGATCTGGTGCGGCACTACACCAATTTATCACGGCGGAACTTCGGCGTTGATCTCGGATTTTATCCGCTGGGTTCCTGCACCATGAAATACAATCCCAAAATCAACGAAAATGTGGCGGGCCTTGCGGGATTCACCGGCCTGCATCCTGATGCCCCGGATGCATTCGCCCAAGGCAATCTACAACTGATTTATGACATGCAGAATCTTTTGAGTAACATTTTCGGCATGACAGAGTTCACCCTGCAACCGGCGGCCGGCGCGCACGGTGAACTCGCCGGCGTCATGATGATGAAGAAGTATTTTGAAAAGAAGGGTGAAAAGCGCCATCTGATTTTAATACCCGATGCCGCGCACGGAACTAATCCCGCCTCCGGCGCGTTGTGCGGCTTTGATACGGTCACGCTGCGGTCCAACCCGGAAGGCGGCGTTGACCTTGACCATCTGGAATCCTTGATGACGGAGGATGTGGCAGGTCTGATGCTCACCAATCCCAACACGCTGGGGCTTTTTGAGCGCAATATCGAAAAAGTGGCGGCGATTGTCCACGGCATGGGCGGTCTGCTTTATGGCGACGGCGCCAACGCCAACGCTTTTTTAGGGAAAACCCGGCCCGGTGATTTAGGTTTTGATGTCATTCAGCTCAATCTTCATAAAACCTTTTCCACGCCGCACGGCGGCGGCGGTCCCGGCAGCGGCCCGGTGGGCGTGAGCGCCGAACTTGTAAATTATCTTCCGGTGCCCCGTATCATTAAAAAAGATTCGACGTATGGCTGGTCTGCAAATTATCCGGATACGATCGGCCGGGTGCGCGCCTTTTACGGAAACTTCAATGTGATCGTCAAAGCTTACACCTATATCCGCTCACTGGGCGCGGAAGGCTTGATCCATGCCACGGAAATGGCTGTGCTGAACGCCAACTATATCAAGGAAAAATTAAAACCCTATTTTGATCTGCCCTACGACCGCGTCTGCATGCACGAGTGCGTCTTTTCCGGCAGTAAACAAGTGGCTGAAAACGGCGTGCATACCAGCGATATCGCCAAGAGACTGATCGATTTCGGTTATCACCCTCCGACCATTTACTTTCCGCTCATTGTGCCGGAGGCCATCATGATTGAACCGACCGAGACGGAAAGTAAAGAGACGCTCGACGCTTTCTGCGATGCGATGATTGCCATTGCCCAGGAAGCCAAAGAAAATCCACAACGGGTGAAAGACGCACCGCTTTCCACGCCCGTGAGCCGCCTCGACGAAGTCCTGGCGGCCCGCAAACCGGATGTTTGCTGGAAGAAACCGTAAGATGAACGCAAAACCCAAGCTTCTGCGCAAGCCTCCCTGGCTCAAAGTGCGTCCGCCTTACGCGAATTCGTGCCGTCAAATTCGAGCAACCCTTTCCGATCTTCAATTGCATACCGTCTGCCAGGAGGCGGCCTGTCCCAATATGGCCGAGTGTTTCGAAAGCGGCACGGCCACTTTTTTAATTCTCGGCAATATCTGCACACGCCATTGCCTTTACTGCCATATTGCACACGGTCAGCCTGCGCCGGTTGATGAAAAGGAAATTGAGCGCCTGATTGCCGCAACGAAAAAAATGAACCTGGATTATGTGGTCATCACGTCTGTAACGCGCGATGATTTACCGGACGGAGGGGCGCAAGTCTTTGCCGACTGTATCACTCAACTGCGTCAATCGGCGCCGACCTGCAAAATCGAAGTCCTTATTCCCGATTTTCAGGGTAATCAAAAGGCGCTGGACAAAGTGATGGCCGCCGTCCCCGATGTGATCAACCACAACATGGAAGTGGCGGAAACGCTGTTTGGGGAGTTACGCCCGCAAGGCAATTATCACCTTTCTCTTCAATTGCTTTCTCGAATAGCTGTAACGCCGATTGTTTCCAAAAGCGGTTTCATGCTGGGCTTTGGAGAACAAAAAGAAGATATCCTGCGACTGATGGATGATCTGGCAGCCGCATCCTGTGCGCGCCTGACCATCGGGCAGTATCAGCAACCGACGCTCAAACACCGACCCGTTGCCCAATATTGGCATCCCGATGAATTTGCTGAATTCAAGGCAATCGCTTACTCCAAAGGTTTTCAACACGTCGAATCAGGCCCGCTGGTGCGCAGTTCCTATCACGCGGCGAAAACAGCCACAGCACCGGTGTGGAAAAAAACTTGCGACACTTAGAAGTGCCGCAAGTCTTCATGATGGGGTTTAGACCAGTTTCAGATAATTTTTAACCAGATATTCCGCCGTCTGCAGAGCGCCTTTAGCCGCGCCCAGCTTGGTGTTATGCACCAGGCAGACATATTTGATGCCGTTTTCAATAATCGGATCTTTACGGATACGGCCGACACTCACGGTCATCCCGCCGCCCTTATCGCGATCCACGCGCGGTTGCGGACGGAACGGATCATCGGTAACGTCAATCAGATGCGCGGGCGAACTGGGCAGATGCAGTTCGGCAAAATCTTTCCCGTAATCCACCATTATTCTTTTTACATCTTCCGGCGTACAGGGTTTTTCGGTTTGCACAAACGCGCACACCAGATGGCCGTCGAGCACCGGTACGCGGTTGCAGGCGGCGGTGATGCCGAATTTCGCATCCTGAATGGTGCTGCCGGTAAATTTCCCCAAAATTTTCTGCGGTTCGGTTTCGACTT
>CAYGNV010000328.1:0-2710 GCA_964351355.1 uncultured Smithella sp. | reverse complement strand
CGCAACCTGCTGATTACAAATCAGCTGCTCTACCGATTGAGCTACGCCAGCAAACCCTTTAATTTAAACCATTTCGCCTGAGTCTCTCTTTGCTTTAAACGCAAAAAAACAACTACACTGCTTCGTGCGAATTGTGGACTCTAATTTTTATGCTTATTTTTGTCAAGTAAATTTTTAAATTATTTGCTTCATGCGTCCGGATGATAGAAAGGCAAACTACTCCTTGTCGTTAAAATAATCGGCGGAAAAGATGAACACATCTGTTTCCTTGTCTTTCCAGGCCTTCGGCGGCAAGCCTGCTTTATAGCAAGTTTCCCTCAAGAATGCCTCCCGATCCCATTCGTATTCAACGGCCACCTGCGGCAAGAGTAAACCGGAATTATAACCTCGAACAATGTACAAGCCATGTTTTCCCACTTTAATATCATCAATATTTTGAATTTTTTGCAGAGGGCTCAAAACAGATATTTCAAAGCTTAAATCCCGGATCTCTTCGCCCTTGACTGACGGGAAACGCGGATCATGAAAAGCTGCAGCAACGGCCATTTCCTGCACAGTGTCTCCAAGCGGTTTAACCGCCTTGATATAGCCGATGCAACCGCGCAGGTGCCCCCGTTTTTTTAAGGTGACAAAAGCGCCTCTTTTTTCCTTAAGGATTGGCAAATCCATTGTTAATTTAGGTAACTCTCTATTACCGGCCTTCGCAATAACGGCTCTTTTGGCTATTTCCAGAAGCGTCGTTTTTTCCTGATCAGTTAGTTCCATTTTATCCTCTGTTTTTATCGATAATAAACGGCTGATGCGTAACCCACCACTGAACTTTTATCGCCCGTTACATCCCCTGAATTTGCATATTCCAGAAGCAGCGAATGATGGGCGCCCAGCTTGTGTGCGGTCAACATGGTCACCGCCATTGGTCCACCGCCGCAGGCCTCGGTTTTATCATGAGCCAAACTGCCTAAAAGTCCTTCAGCATCAATATCTTGAATATACCCGAGCACAATCCCATCCAGCTTTTTTGCCTTTTGATAATCATGAAAATGAGACAGATCACTGCTTGCAACAATTAATACACGGCGATCTTTGGCCACCTGACAGATAACATCAGCGAGTTCCCGACAGGTTGCAGCGCTCTGATCCCCCATCACTAACGGGATAAAGGAAAAAGCCCCCAGAGCAACCTGCAAGAATGGAAGTTGAATCTCCAGGGAATGTTCCTGCGCATGAGCGGCGGGAAACTCGATAATGATGCGGCTGAGACGTTTCATTTCACAGGCGATATTTTCATCGGCAGGGATCACGCCCAAAGGTGTTTCATAAGCCCCTTCACCGTATATGGATACGCCGCCAAAAGCAACCCTGTGACTTGGCCCGATGAGAATAACTGCATCATATTTTTTACCTTGGATCAGCTTATAGGCATGCGCCGCCACTTGGCCGGAATACATATAACCGGCATGAGGCACAATTAAGCCGACAACATCGCCTGTAAACTCCCTGTCCGGCACATTTTGGATATATTTGGCGATATCACCCCTCAAGATGGAAGGATCTCCGGGATACCAGGAACCGGCTATGGCAGATTTTCTTAATTTTCCCATACGCTTATATCTATTTTAAACGCCAGATTGTTCCTTGCTGACTATCTAAAACCTCAACACCTGCCCCTGCCAGTTGATTTCTCAACACATCCGCTTCCTGCCAAAGGCCTGCTTTTCTGGCCGCTTCTCTTTTTTGAATAAGTTCTGTAATATCGTGATTGCGTGTTTGTTGTTCAAAATCCATTATTCCAAGTATTTCATTTATTTTTTCAAGCGCCTTGACAATTTTCCGGGCATCCGACCTGCTGATGCTTCCCTCAGTCAAAGGCGCGTTTACTTTACCAATAAAATCAAAAAGCGCCGCCAGAGCACCGGATATATTTATATCGTCGTCTAAGGCTTTCTCCAAGCCATGATGAAGATCGTAAATCAGTTGATCGACGTCAGGAAAATTTTGAGCATCATTCTCAATTGCGTGAAGCCGGTAGATGAAGGTATCAATTTTTTTAATGGTGTTTCTCGCCATCTGCAAGGCCTTGTCAGAATAACTGATCGGTTTGCGGTAATTCATTCCCAAGAGAAAAAACCGGATATCCCTGCCGCTGTAACCATTTTGCTTCAGATTGGCGATCGTTACCGCATTATTCAACGAGCGTGACATCTTCCGCCCGCCGACCAGAATAAGCTCAGCGCCAATCCAGTAGTTTGCACCGCTATGGCCGGAAAACGCCTTGTTAATCGCGACGATGTTTTCGCAGTGGGGAAAAGTTTCGTCAGCCCCGCTGATATGAATGTCGTAAGCCGTTCCCAGATATTTTTGGGAAATGGCCGCGCATTCCAGATGCCAGCCCGGTCGAATATTGCCCCACTTCGTCTTATGATAAATGCCTCTTTTCAACTCCCCCAGGCCGGCCCTTTTCAGGAGCGCAAAATCCGCCGGGCTGTCTTTTTCATAGTCGTCGAGATCAATGGATTTACCTAATCGGGTTTTTGCCAGATCGATATTGGAGAGAAGACCATAATCAGCCAGTTTGGAAATATCGAAATAAACAGAATGCAATTTCTCGTAGGCATAGCCTTTATCGACTAATTTCTCGACAATCTTGAGCATGGCCTCAACATTTTCGGAAGCTTTCACGTAAACATTGCCGGGACGAATATTTAAATAT
>CAYGNV010000327.1:0-2711 GCA_964351355.1 uncultured Smithella sp. | reverse complement strand
TAAAACGTGACCCATATTTTTTTCTTATTATGATTGACAAAAGAACGCTCTTGCCAATATATTAACCATCGACAGCAATAACCGTGCCTTTCCTTTGTTATTTGCAGACGATCAGAAAGGATCAATCTATTCATGGAATATAAAAGCATTGCGGATGTTCAATCGAGGTTGACAAAAGCCGACTACATTCCCTCAAAGGAAATAGCCACCGTTGTTTTTCTGGCACAGGCAACACAGAAACCCATTTTGATCGAGGGGCCGGCGGGCGTCGGTAAGACGGAGCTGGCTAAAGCGGTCGCCCGCAGCCTGGATCGCGAGCTGATCCGCCTCCAATGTTATGAGGGCCTGGACGAAGCCAAAGCCCTTTATGAATGGGAATACGCCAAACAACTGCTCTACACCCAGATGG
Organism: uncultured Smithella sp.; assembly: GCA_964351355.1. Lineage (GTDB taxonomy): Bacteria > Desulfobacterota > Syntrophia > Syntrophales > Smithellaceae > UBA8904. Next base: position 2,302 of record CAYGNV010000327.1, on the reverse strand, counting down.
TGAAGGATAGAATTAACGATATTATTGGCACGACGGCGACGCTGGCCGAGGCGGTTGATCTGATTGCCGCGCAGGAAGACGCTTTTTTTTCCGACCGTTTCATCCAGCCCCGGCCGCTTTTGCAAGCCATCAGTTCGGAGCAGCCGGTAGTGCTGCTGCTGGACGAAGTGGACAAATCCGATCCGGAATTCGAGGCCTTTCTTCTGGAACTGCTCAGTGATTTTCAGGTTTCGATTCCCGAACTGGGAACGCGCAAGGCCATCAACATTCCTTTTGTCCTGCTCACATCCAACAACTATCGGGACATGAGTGACGCCCTCAAGCGCCGCTGCGTTCATCTGTATATTGATTATCCGGCACGGGAAACAGAGATCGCCATTGTCCGCCTGAAAATTCCGGCCATCGAGGAAAAACTTTGCGCCATTCTGGTTGACGCCATCCGCAAAATCCGAACACTGGATCTGAAAAAAAGCCCCAGCATTTCGGAAACCCTGGATTGGGCGCAATCGCTTCTGGCGTTACAGATCAATGAACTGACACCGGAAGTTGTCTCGGAGACACTCAACGTCATTTGCAAATACCAGATGGATCTGGAAAAAGTGCGGAAGAATATGGATCGGATTGTTTCCTGACGTTAAAGAAAATCCAAGGACCCTCAAAACACAACAATAGCGATCCGGTGATCTATGGTCCATCTCATCCAACAATTTGTTTCTTGCTGCCGCGCGGCAGGGCTTCGGGTATCCACTGCGGAAGTTCTCGACAGCCTCAAGCAGCTGCAGTTGATCGACCCGACTGATGAGGTGCAATTCCGGGCGCTATTGCGCGCCAATTTCGCTAAAAGCATGAGGGACGTGCCGCATTTTGAACGCCTTTATCATCTCTTCTTTCATGAAATGCGCATGGACACGGGTGATATGAGGCAGGCTGCCGCTCATTCTGAACACATAAAAAAAGCAGCAGCCCTTCTCAAACAGAAGCCTCACGAAAGCCCTGTTTACGATGCGGTGATAGACTTCCTGGCAGGAAATCCTCTTGCTCTCCTTCAGGAGATGCGCCGGATACAAACGGAATCAGATGACGAAACAACACCGGTTCGTTTTAATTACGGCCCTCTGGCCAGCCGTTTTAATGTTCTCATCCAGATTACAAAAGCGGCGTCTGCCGCAGGCGCGCTGGTAGCGGAAAATGACTTAAAACTGGAATCAGCCGCCAATCGCGATTTTGCTGCCTATTTTGAGGAGCGCCTCGCCGCAGCTCGTTCCATTCTCATGTTTGAACCACGTCCCGGCGACACGAGCACTAAAAAAGTCAAAACCTATGAACAACGCCTGAAGGATCTGGGAGAAAAATCTTTTGCTTCCTTTACCCACCAGGAAATTGAGGAAATGCGGGACGCCATTGATAAGCTTGTACGCAAGCTGAAAAACATTGTCAGCCGCCGCTTTTCCGTTCGGGATCGGGGAAATCTCGATGTGAAAAAGACCTTGCGGGCATCAGCCAAATATAATGGCGTTCCCGTGGAGATCAAATATCGCCGGAAGGCAAAACGGAAAAGCCGGATTGTCACACTATGTGATGTGTCCGGCTCCGTCTGGGCGGCAGCGCGCTTTATGCTGAATCTGCTTTATTCTCTTCAGGATTGTTTTGACAAGGTCAATAGTTTTGTTTTTATTGACAAGCTGACGAACGTCACACAAGTTTTTGAAGAACATGATATTAATGAAGCGATCCATACGGTGATGGAAGGTTCGACCGTAAATTTTAATACATCCACGGACTATGGTGAGACACTACGAAATTTCAAAAGAGACTATATGGATCTTCTGACCAAGAAGACAACCCTGATTATTGTCGGCGATGGCCGTTCCAATTATATGAATCCCGAAGACATGATTCTGAGTGAAATGCGGGATCGCTGCCGCCGGGTGATCTGGCTTAATCCCGAACCGGAAAACCTCTGGGGCACGGGCGACAGTGAGATCAGGGCATATACGCATCACTGCCACGAAGTCCGTCCCTGCCGGAATGTCAATCAATTAATCACTTTTATTGAGGAGTTGGTATTGTAACCTAAATAGCTCGGCACGTAGATGAAACAGGGGAATAAAAGGTTAATCCTGTTGATGCATACTTCCTTTACTCAATGATTGACCGATTTTAGGAACTATGCGATATTACAACTTGTAATGGTTGAAATGGGTTAGGAGTATTCTAAAGATAGGACTCCATGGAGGGAGATTTATTCAATGACTAAATCTGTGGTTGTGATAGCAACGCTGATTTCAATATGCTTTTCCAT
>CAYGNV010000326.1:1342-2718 GCA_964351355.1 uncultured Smithella sp. | reverse complement strand
TGAAGCGCGTGGATGAAAAATTTGTCACGGAAAAAGCTTACAAAAATCCAAAATTTGTCGAAGATGTCGTCCGCAGCGTGGCCGTAAAGCTCAATGCCGATGATAATTTCATCTGGTACAGTATCGAAGCGGAAAATTTTGAAAGCATCCATAACCATAGCGCTTATGCCTATGTCGAGAAAGGATAAACCAATGGCCGCGAAAACCTTTTTCAATCTTTATCATCAAGGATTTATCCGCACCGCTGTCTGCATTCCTGAAATTAAGGTTGCCGACGTGTCGTTTAATGTCCAAAAAACGATTGAACTGGCAAAAAAAGCGACTCAACAGAAAGCCATTTTGGCCATCTTCCCGGAACTGGGGTTGTCTGCCTATTCCAACGAAGATTTGTTTCATCAGGACGCACTGCTCAGAAGCGTTGAAGAGGCTCTGGTCACGATTAAAAAAGCATCTGCCAGATTAAATCTGATTCTGACTGTAGGCGCACCGCTGCAAGTGGATTGCCGTCTGTTCAACTGCGCGGTTGTTTTTTACCGGGGAATAATCCTCGGCATTGCCGTCAAATCCTATCTGCCGAATTACCGCGAATACTACGAGGCCAGGCAATTCTCGCCAGCTTCGACGGCGCTTTCTTCAAGCATTACTATTGCAGGACAAAAGGATGTTCCTTTCGGCGCTAATCTGATTTTCAGAGCCGCCAATGTGAAAAACCTGAGTCTGTTCTTCGAAATTTGTGAAGATGTCTGGGCGCCCATTCCGCCCTCGAGTTTCGCGGCCATGGCGGGCGCGACGGTCATCGGCAATCTATCCGCTTCCAACATCACCATCGGCAAATCGGAGTACCGGCATCAACTGGCCGCCAATCAGTCCGCGCGCTGTGTTGCGGCCTATCTATACGCCGCTGCGGGTTTCGGCGAATCCACAACGGATATGGCCTGGGACGGCCACGCGATGATTTATGAAAACGGCAATCTGCTTTCGGAGTCCGAACGTTTTTCAACGTCGGCGCAAATAATTTGCGGCGACATCGATCTGGATCGTCTGGCGCAGGACCGGATGCGACTCACCACTTTCGGTCAGAATGCGGCGGATCATAAAAATCAACTAGCCGGATTTCGTTCTATAGAATTTGAAGTCGCCTGCCCGACGGGGCGTATATTGCCGGATCGTGAAATTCCCCGTTTCCCTTACATCCCCACCGACCAGGGAAAGCGCGACCAGCGCTGTTACGAGGCCTACAATATCCAGGTTCAGGGCCTGGCCCAACGGCTTAAATCCTCCGGCATTCCTAACTTGGTGATTGGCGTTTCCGGGGGCTTGGATTCCACGCACGCTCTGCTTGTAGCGGCCAGAACCATGGATCTGCTGGGCAGGCC
>CAYGNV010000326.1:0-1242 GCA_964351355.1 uncultured Smithella sp. | reverse complement strand
AACATGAAAAATGCCCTCGTCGTCGGCACAGGTGATTTGAGCGAATTGGCGCTGGGATGGTGTACTTACGGGATCGGCGATCACATGTCACACTACAATGTCAATGCCAGCGTCCCGAAAACGCTTATTCAGTATCTGATCCGCTGGGTGGCGCAAACGCATCAGTTCTCCGCAACGGTATCGGATATTCTTCTGGCTGTTCTGGCAACGGAAATTTCGCCGGAGCTCATTCCCGGTCAGATCGATGATCAACCGCAGCAGAAAACGGAAGCGATCATCGGACCCTATGAATTGCAGGACTTTCATAATTTCTACATAACCCGCTTCGGGTATCTGCCTGCCAAAGTGGCCTTTCTTGCCTATTGCGCCTGGAAAGATAAAACGCAAGGTTCATGGCCGGATGTGCCGCCTGAAAAGCAACACAGCTATAGCCTGAGAGAAATCAAGAAATGGCTGCATGTTTATATAAACAGATTTTTTAAAATGTCTCAGTATAAGCGCTCCTGTGTTCCCAACAGTCCCAAAGTCGGTTCCGGTGGATCGCTTTCCCCGCGCGGCGACTGGCGCGCGCCCAGCGACAGCGAGCCAACCGTGTGGCTTGCGAACTGGGAAAAAATTCCGAACATGGATGACGAATGACGAAACCATCCTATAAAGACTTTGACGCCACGGAACTATTCTGTCCGCAATGCCGACGGGCTGTGCCGGTGCGCAAAAGACTGCTGCTGGTGCTTACCGAAGGCGAAAAATATGATTACAGTTGCGTTTACTGCGGAACATCGGTGGGCGACAAGCTGGTGAAAGAAAACGCCAACTCAAAAATCCTGCTTCGATAAAAGCTTATGTCTTTTTTTGCAGAGCCTGCCTTAATTTTTGCGCCAGCAGGCTGGATTCGCCCGCAGTTGCCGTTTCTCCATAAACAAGATTAGCATCCCGGCTGGATGTGTTGTTTCCCAGGTATTCTGCCAATATTTCCCGACTGTGAGCATCCTCATGGCAATAAACGCAAAGGTTTTCCCAGTTGCTGCCGTCGGCAGGGTTATAGTGGTGATTGCCGTCTTTATGATGAACGGTTAAAAGTTGCCGGTTGACGCCTGTAAACTCCCGGGCACAACGGGCGCATACCAGTCCATGAATGCTCAAGGACTTTTCCCGATAGTCCTCGCCGCCAGGCGTCCTGGCGGCGTTTTTCATTTCCCGCACGGTGTCTTCTGCGGATTTTTGCGCCTCAGTTGTCAAAGG
>CAYGNV010000325.1:0-2720 GCA_964351355.1 uncultured Smithella sp. | reverse complement strand
CCACTAAGGATTGATACGACCCCATCCGCCCAGACATTGCGGCGAAGAACACCCTTGGCGGGGTCGTTTCAATCCAATGTTCAAGAAGCCCGGTTTTATTCGGGCATGGTCTTTGATATATAGGGGATTGCTTCCAGCGGTTGGCTGGCTGGGGATGCGGGGATGCCCTTTTGTTGACGGTAGCGGCATGGATTGCAGGGAATCGGAGGGAAGCAGAGAGTATGTGCTTTAATTCCTATCGATTTCTTTCATATTCAACAGTTGCGTCAGGGGTGGAGGTCGGACAAAGGTCGCAGCTCTCCACCCAGCCTCTCTCCGCGAACTCGTGAGGCTACTTATTTGTTCTATTTTCAGCCTGTTAAATCATCCTAACCTGGCGCTTGTCCAACTATCCTCCTGTAACGAAACGGTATAAAGGAGCAATGCCAGATCATACTTGCACCACATTTTTTGCAGATGACGGGAGGAATCTCAATGCTTTTGACTTCCGCCACCACCGTTTCAAAGCCAAAGGCCATTTCAACACGGCAACGCAGATCAACACGAGATATCCTGAAGTTGGGGCTCAGGCAACCGTAGTGACGAACCTTCATGAATCCTGAAGGCAAAACGTGCTGGAGGAAACGGCGGATAAACTCCATGGCATCCAGATCCATGACCCGCATCCGGTTGCTTTTTCTATGTCGGTAGCGGAAGAAGACCCTGCCGTTTTCAACCTTGACGATGCGGCTGTTGGCAATGGCAACCCTGAAGACATAAGGCGTCAGATACTTGATGCCGGCCGAAGCCGAACCGACGGCCTGACTGTTGACATTCCAGCCTTTGCTCCAGACGTGAGCCGGAATCATTTCCAGGAGTCCGGCCTTGGCAATCCGGTCACGGAACTTGGCGCGCACGAGCGTAGCCAGGGCCCTGACCGGAAGATAAAAACCTGTGCTGGTGGGATGCCAACGATCGGTTTTACTGTCTAAGAAACCGCCTGGCACCACATAGTGGATATGGGGATGATACTGTAACTGCCGCCCCCAGGTATGCAGCACACCGAAGAAACCTGCCAGATCGCCGTCCCCGAAACGGGGCTCTGCGGCCAATGTGCACATGGCCGCAGATGATGCGGCAAAGAGTGCGCCGTAGGCCATTCGTTGATTGCTGCGGAAGAATTCCCGCACCTCCTCCGGCACGGTGAAGGTCACCAGGAAATGATGGCCGGGCAGTTGCTGTTCCAGCATCCGTTCGAGCCATTTCTGCCCTTTTTGCTGCTGACAGCCCGGACAGTGGCGGTTGCCGCAGGCACGGTGGACAACATGGATCTCTTGGCAATCCGGGCAGCGATACACAACGCTCCCTTTTGCCTCGGTACGGCAAGTACAGATATCAGCCAGTGCCTTGCGGTGCTGTTGTGGCATGTTCCAACCAAAACGTTCAAGATACTGGGGGCCATAGTCACGGAAAATCTCGTTGACAATACTCATCGCAGATCCCCCATGACTTCATTGATCAGTACCGAGGCATCCTCCTGTCCTTTTGTGGTCAGGTGCAGATAAATCGTGGTGGTTTCGATACTGGAATGGCCCAAATACTGCTGAATGAGGCGGATATTGACGCCTTGATCGAGCAGATGAGTGGCATACGAGTGGCGCAGGGTGTGAATGGAGACATTTTTTTTTATGATGCCCGCCCGTTTGAGGGCATCACGCATGGCACCTTGTACGGTGCTGATGGCCATGGGTGCGGTGGCGTTGCCGCGGTTTCTTCCACCCCGACCGGAGGCGGGAAAAAGAAACGTAGGATGGCGGTGCGTGAGCCAATGTTTGCGAAGGATATTCAGCAGGCCGATGGGCAAAGGAACAAAGCGATCCTTGGCCCCTTTGCCGCGATGGATATGAATCATCATGCGCGAACTGTCGATGTCTGAATTTTCAAGATGCAGGGCCTCTTGCAGCCTGAGGCCACAGGCATAGACAGTTGTCAGGAACGCGCAGTTGTGTCCTGTGTGGACCTGCGCAAGCACCCGTCGGACCTCTTCTGCAGAGAGCACTGACGGCAGCTTCTTCTCCCGCTGGGCGCGCAGATAATCGAAGGTGCCCCAATCGCTTTTAAGCACCCGGATGAAGAAGAAACGCAAACCGCTGTAACAGATGCGCATGGTTCCCGGTGCCCAGTGGTTGACATTTCTCCGGTGGAGGAAGTAGTCTTGCAGTTCCTCCTCTTCGATAAGATCGGGAGTCTTGCCGGTGTGCTCCACCAGCATACGGATGGCCCGCAGGTAACACTGCTGGGATTTTTCAGAATACCCTGCCAGTTGCAGGGCCTTGAATGCTCTTTCGTGCCAGTCGGTCATCATGATAATTCTCCTTTCCAAAAGGGTTAATAGTTGGAAAGAAGAAGAGCAAAAGACAGGCTGGAGTGAAAGATTTTATCGAATTGACATGGAAATTAGAGGGAACTGCCGGCGTCATCAGAGGCAGGGGCGGGGATGCTAGGGATGTTACTGCCGCGACAGCGGCTTACTTGAACAGACGGCTATCGGAAGCTCGGCGAGTCGGAAATGTATGGAGCGGGCGGTCAAAAACGTGTGCCGCCGGAATTCTGCAAAGATTTCCTGACGCCGTTGCCGTCTCTCCCCGAACAAACCGCCATCGCCGATTTCCTCGACCGGGAGACGGGGCGGATCGATACGCTGGTGGCGAAGAAGCGGCGGCTGATCGCCCTGCTCAAGG
>CAYGNV010000324.1:0-2727 GCA_964351355.1 uncultured Smithella sp. | reverse complement strand
ATGTGGCGGCGTGAGCGCGAAGAAGAAGTCCTCCGCAAGTTCGGTAAACGCGACCTCCAGGATAAAGACGCGAAAGGACGCTTCATTAATCCCGACCGTCCACATCGCGGCGTGTTGGTTGCGACGCAGATCGTAGAACAAAGTCTTGATCTAGATTTCGATTTCATGGTCTCCGAGATAGCTCCTGTTGACCTGTTGCTCCAACGTTCGGGACGCTTGCACCGTCACCCGCGCAAACGGCCGCCCGTCTTGGAAACACCACGGTTGATCGTTCTCTGCGGCGCTGACCGGGTAGGCTCGCCACCGGAATCCTTTGGAAAGAGCATTGAGTATGTCTACGACCGTTATATTCTTCTGCGGACTTGGCTGGCTCTGCGCGGGCGAAAAGAAATCAATGCACCTGACGAAATCGAGTCGCTGGTGGAAGCCGTTTATGCAGAGTCATCCGAGGAAACTGATGAGGCCTGGCGGATTGCCCTGGACCAGGCATTTGAAACAATGGAGGGAGAATATTTGGCGTCCAAAACCATTGCGCGGCAACTCCTTGTTGCGGGGCCGCAGGAGCCCGCTGATCTTGTCGAAGAATTCAATAGCCAATTGCTTGATGACGAGGATCCCCAGGTCCATAAGGCGGTGAGGGCGGCGACGCGCGAGGGCGATCCTTCCATTACTGTCGTCTTGCTGCCGGCAGATACGGTTCTGAACCCTGACCCAACGGTTTCCGAGGTTCGCCGCTTGCTGGATAATTCTGTCAAACTGAGCCACAAAGCGCTGTTTCAAGCGTTTCTTCAGAATGGCGAAGCGCCTGAGCAGTGGAAGAAGAATGCCCACCTGCGCCACGCGCGCCTTATGCGACTGGATGAGCGGAACTCGGGGCGTGTGGGTAACTATAGATTGACTTTGGATAAACAATTGGGTCTCGTGATTGAGACTAAGGAGGGCTAAAACGTGGCTGAATTTAACCTAATTGATGAAGAGTGGATTCCCTGTATCACCATTGATGGGAGTAGCAAGGAATTCGGTATCCAGGAAACCCTGTTGAAGGCGCACGAAATCCGCGAAATCTGCGATGACTCGCCGCTTGTGACGGTGGCGATCCACCGGCTACTTCTGGCGATTTTGTATCGGGCTTATAGTGGGACGAGCGATTTCGGCAGATGGAAGGGGTTATATGCTCAGGGGAAGTTCGATCCTAATACCGTCACCGTTTATTTGGAGCAATGGAAAAGTCGCTTTTACCTTTTGGATGATGAACGCCCGTTCTACCAAATGAGTGAATTCGAAACGAACAACTCTGTTTCCGTCAATCGTCTTGCGACTGAATGCTCAAGCGGAAATAACGCTACGCTCTTTGATCACTGTAGTGATGACGAGAAAGTATCTTGGTCATATGCAAAAGTTGCCAGACAATTGCTCTCATGCCAGTCATTTGCACTGGGATTTGGGAAAAGCGGCAACGCTAAAATAAGTGGCAAGAATGAGACCTTGCCATATTCGGCTGACGCGATAGCGCTGCGCGGGATGACTGTATGGATACAGGGTCCGACCTTGTTTGACACGCTTATGACAAATCTTGCTCCTACTGAAGATGAGTCGCTTCCTCCTTGGGAGCTGAGCGATCCGCATAAACATCGGGATAAGCTTTCTGGCAAGGATAGGAAGGCAGTCGGATCCCTAGGCACGGTTGACCGCTTCACATGGCAAAGCCGACTGGTTCGATTAATTCCCAATGATATGTACGTGTCGAGGGTGTTTTTTACCCAAGGGCGATCAGCCGATAAGTCGGCTGGCGATCCGATGAAAGCCTATCGTATTTCTAAAGAAGAGGGTATTTCCGCTGTGCCTTTAAGCAGCAACAAAGCGGCATGGCGAGATGCTCATGCAATCCTCACGATCCCTCCGCCTGACAGCAACGAGCGAAGGCCCGAGTGTTTCAATCTCCTCGCTAGGTCTTTTGCGAGCGGCGTGATCAGCGACGATAAACCTTTTTTTGCTCAAGTTGTGGGATTGGCGTCAGCACCGAATAAAGCAGGTAAGTTTTTGCTTTGGCGGCACGAACGCTTACCGGCTCCGCCTGCTTTCCTTGGTGATAAAAATCTGAGCAAACGCGAGCGACTTGGCGGACTCCTTGAGTGTGCTGAGCAAGCCGCCATAGTGCTCAATAATCGTGTGCGGCGAATCGCCAAACTCTATCTCTCACCCGGCAGCGAATCGTCGGACGGCCAGCAACCCGACAAGGATGAGGTAACCAAGGTAGTTAACGCGATTGATCCTCGTCCCGCCTACTGGGCGCGGCTGGAAAATCATTTTTTCAATTTACTGGAAAATCTGTCAAAAGATTGGGACGGGAGTGCGGATGCTTGGAAGCCCGACGATCAGCAGACCGCGACACGGACATGGCGAGACAAGATAAAACAGGAAGCGGAGCGAGGACTTGAAGAGAGCGTCCGCTGTCTCGGCGCGACCGCGCGTGCAGTCAGTGCCGTTGCCCGCGTGAGAACGGATTTCAGCGACAGCGATTTGAGGCCGCAGCCACTGAAGGCCAAAGCTGTCAAACTGAAATCAAAATCAACGAGAAAAGGAGGTAAAAAGAAATGAGCCTGGACGACAGACAAAAGACTTTTATCGGCTATCTGCTCAACCTTGCCAAGGAAGGACAGGAAGACCGGGGCGCGCTGGCCGACCTGCGCACCGGCCTTGGAAAGGAGCCGGGGCAAATGGCCCGCG
>CAYGNV010000323.1:0-2727 GCA_964351355.1 uncultured Smithella sp. | reverse complement strand
TTTCGCCGTCTCCGAACCGGGTCACGGTTCGCGCCCCAAGTTATTGACCACGAAATACCAAACACGATTTGCCAAGAACCGGAATCGATTGTTCACATTTCTAGATCACGACGGTGTTCCCTGGAAGGCTGGTGATTGTTTATTAAGCCATATTGTGCTATTCGTTATGAAATTAAGGAGGTAAATGTATGTCCACAGCAATAATTAAAGAAGAAGCCCACAAAATCATCGACCAGATGCCTGCAGATGCCACATGGGATGATTTGATGCATGAAATATACGTACGTGAAGTAATCGAGCTGGGGTTGGCAGATAGTAAAGCAGGCCGAACAAAAGATGTGAAAGAAATCCGTGCAAAGTATGGCCTGCCGGAATGAAAGTTCACTGGACAAATACGGCTGAAGGGCATCTCGATGCCATCTTCAAGCATATAGAACAGAATTCCCCCGAGTATGCCAAGCGCATGGTTGATCGCATTACCCGGCGATCCCAACAGATTGCCGAATATCCCCTCTCAGGCCGCAGAGTTACTGAATACGATTTCAATCAGATTCGCGAAGTGATAGAAGGTTCCTACCGCATTATTTATCACATAAAATCAGACCAAGTTGATGTCCTGGCAGTTATCCATGGTGCCATGAATATATTGCACTCCTCAGAAGAGGCTGATGATTGAGCCGTGCCAATCATACGCACTATTACTCTCTTTCAATCGGTAATGAGTAGAATTTTATTTTATAAAAAACGCTTAGTTGTAGGTGAATAAGAGAGAAGTATGCATCAACCGGATGAAAACCAGATAAAAATATACAAACAGGCTGCGGCTTTTGCCGCCGAGTATATTGCCTGCCGACCGGATTTGCAGACGGGACAGGAATTTCCCATGGATATCTGGCGAAAAATGGGCGAGGCCGGCCTTTTTCAAACCGGGATCGCTGAAATTTACGGCGGCACGGGCGGCGGGTATCTCGACCTTCTGAAAGGAGGGGAGGCCTTTGTTCAAAGCGGATACAATCTGGGTCTGGCCTTATCCTGGCTCTACCAGCAGATCATCGCTCATTACGTCATTAACATTTTCGGCACGTCTCAGCAGCGTCGGCAATACCTGTGCGCTGCGGCGGCGGGAAAGATCACTTTTTCTTTCGCCGTCTCCGAACCGGGTCACGGTTCGCGCCCCAAGTTATTGACCACGAAAGCCCGAAAACGCGAAAAGCATTTTGTCTTAAACGGCGAGAAAACCTATCTGACCAACGGCCCGATTGCCGACATTTTTATTGTGATCGCCTGTACCGATGACATCGGGACAAAAAAGCACTTTACGGCCTTGATCGTGCCACGCAATGCCGAAGGTGTCACCGTAACACCGCCGCTGGCCATGAATTTTCTGAAACCCTCGCCACACGGCGGCATTAAACTGGAAAATTGCGTCATCGGACAAAGATCCATTCTGGGAAAGGAAGGAAGCGCCTGGCCGGATATCGTCGTCCCCTTCGGAGAAATAGAAGATGTGGTGATGATGGGACCCGTGCTGGGTGGCATGGCCGCACAACTGACCATATTGATTGATACCATCCGGGAGCATCAGACGGAAATGAACCGGGCACTGGAAGGAGAGTTGGGAGCTCTCCATGCCCTGCTGCAAACCCTGCGGATCATCGCCTATGAAGCGGCCGACCGGCTTGATCGGGGCAACGCCTCCCCCATTCCCATCCTGATTACTTTTGGGCGGCTGGCTGCGGAATTTCACAGCGGCATCGGTCAAATGACCGACAACTGGAAAATCACCACGCCCGCCGAATACGATTACCTTCACCGGGATACGGAATCGCTGGTGACGCTCAAAAAAAGACTTCTGCAGATTCGGCAGGAAAAAATCGGCCGCGCGTTGCTGAATGTTTAGACATAATGGTTATTAACTGCCATTGGGCCTCTCGCCTAACCAGAATTACTTAAAAAGTGTCAGCAGAACTCCGGCAGCCACAGCCGTCCCGATAACACCGGCAACGTTTGGTCCCATTGCGTGCATCAATAGGTGATTTGATCGATTTGCCTTCTGACCTTCAACCTGACTGACTCTCGCCGCCATCGGAACAGCCGATACTCCTGCCGAACCGATAAGAGGGTTGACCTTTCCGCCGGTAACCATATACATGATCTTGCCAATCGCCAGCCCACCAACCGTGCTAAAGACAAAAGCAACAAGTCCCAGAACAATCAGTTTAAGCGTATCGGGTCTGAGGAACGTCTCGGCACTGGCAGTAGCTCCGACTGTCAAACCAAGGAAAATTGTAACTATGTTGATCAGGGCATTTTGAGAAGTATCGGAAAGTCTTTCCACAACTCCGCTTTCTCGGAAAAGATTACCAAGCATCAGCATCGTTATAAGAGGAGCAATAGAAGGCAGAAGCAAGGAAATAAGGCCGGCGACAATTATCGGAAATACTATTTTCTCAACCTTGGACACTTTCCTCAACTGAGCCATTTTAACTGTTCTTTCCTTCTCCGTAGTCATCAATCTCATAATTGGCGGCTGAATGAGTGGTACCAGCGCCATGTATGAATATGCCGCAACTGCTATTGGCCCCAGCAAATGAGGCGCAAGCTTCGCAGTAAGAAATATTGAGGTGGGACCGTCAGCTCCCCCGATAATACCTATGGAAGCTGCTTCCTGAGGAGTAAATCCCAGTAATAATGCAACGATGAACGCAAAATACACGCCAAACTGAG
>CAYGNV010000322.1:0-2761 GCA_964351355.1 uncultured Smithella sp. | reverse complement strand
GGGCTATGGCTTTGGACAAATCGCGAAGAAGAAAAATTGCGGCAACTTTTAGCGCCGTGGGATAAACATCGTTGGTGGATTGATGGAGGTTAACATCTTCCAGCGGATGAATAATACTGTAATCGCCTTTCTTTCCGCCTGCAAGAACAATTGCGCGATTGGCGATGACTTCATTGAGATTCATGTTGGTTGACGTTCCTGCACCGCCCTGCATAGCATCCACAGGGAACTGATCGGCAAATAATCCTTCTGATATTTCCAGGCAGGCCTTCTGGATGACCTGGGATTTTTCCGAAGAGAGATGCCCTGTTTCGGTATTGGCCAGGCAGCAGGCCATTTTTACCTGGGCCAGCGCCCGGATGAGCGAGGGGTTTACTTGCCTGCCGCTGATGCGGAAATTGTTTATCGCACGCTGTGTGTGAATGCCCCAGTACGCTTCTTGTGGAACGTCGAGCTTGCCTAATAAGTCTTTTTCAATTCTTGGATCGATCATGGCTTTATCTTACATTAAAAGAATAAACAAAAAAAGAGGTTTGTCCGTAACAGACAAACCTCTTTGCATTTTACTTAACCCGGGAAAAAGGTTTTATTCATCACTTTTGTGAGGCAGTTCGGTGCCTCTCTGGGTGTATTTGGTGTGCAGGAGTTTATGCGACTTATGCCCCAAAGGTTCTTTGAGGAAGTTTTCATAGAGCTTCTTCACGGACTCATTTTCATGAGACTGGCGCTTCTTCTGCACGTTTCCGTCATCCTTGTAAAGGGCCGCAGTACGTAAAACGCGAATTTCGTTGTTGGTCGGAATAGGCTCGCCGCCGCCTGCGATGCAGCCACCGGGACAACACATCACTTCAATGAAGGTGTAATCCGCTTTGCCTTCGCGGATTTTGTCCATCAGCTTGCGGGCGTTGCCCAAACCATGGGCAACAGCGATTTTGACGTCTCCCAGAGCGCCGACTTTCACGGAGGCTTCCTTCACGCCTTCGAGGCCGCGAACCGGCGTGATATCCAGACTGGGCAGGTTTTCGCCGGTGACTACTGCATAGACGGTGCGCAGGGCGGCTTCCATAACGCCGCCTGTTGCGCCGAAAATGGTTCCAGCGCCGGTGTACTCACCCATCGGGGCATCATAGTCATCATCCGGCAGTGTTTCAAAATCAATGCCGCCTTCCTTGATCATGCGTCCCAGTTCTCGCGTTGTGAGAACGTAGTCCACATCGCGATAGCCGCTGCTGTTCATTTCCGGCCGCTGGGCTTCAAACTTCTTGGCGGTGCAGGGCATGATGGATACGGAAACGATATCTTTCGGGTCGATGCCGGAAAGTTCCGCATAATAGGTTTTGGCCAGAGCGCCGAACATCTGCTGGGGGGATTTGCAGGTGGACAGATGATCCAGCAGATCAGGATAAAAATGCTCGCAGAATTTGATCCAGCCGGGGCTGCACGACGTGATCATTGGCAACACACCGCCTTCTTTGACGCGTTTGAGCAACTCGTTGCCTTCTTCAATGATGGTGAGATCGGCGGTAAAGTTGGTATCAAAAACCTTATCAAATCCCAGACGGCGCAGGGCGGCAATCATCTTGCCGGTGACCAGTGTGCCGGGTGGCATGCCGAATTCTTCGCCCAGGGCAGCGCGGATGGCAGGCGCTTCCTGAACGATGACATGCTTGGTCGGATCCTGAAGCGCCTTCCAGACGAGATCCACATCGTCTTTTTCATAAAGCGCGCCGACCGGGCACACCAGAATACACTGGCCGCAGGTGACACAGTTGGATTCCACAAGAGGCAGATCCATGGCTGGAACGACTTTGACGTCGCTTCCGCGATGTGCGGGTGTCAAAACGCTTACGGTCTGAATCTGTTCGCAAACCGCAACGCAGCGATGACAGGCAATGCACTTACGTCCGTCGCGGATGATGGAGGAACTCGACCGGTCGATCATGCCTTCCTTGGGAAATTCCGTGTAAGGGAAACGGACTTCTTTGAGACCAACGAACTCAGCGACTTTTTGCAGTTCGCAGCTGCCGTTTCTCACGCAATAGTTGCACTCTTGAGGGTGATTGGCCAGAAGAAGTTCTACAACCATTTTTCTGGCCTGACGGACTTTTTCCGTGTTGGTCCGGACGACCATGCCGCCGGACACGGGGAAAACACAGGCGGCGATCAGGCTGCGCTGTCCTTCCACCTCGGTCATACAGACACGGCAGGCACCGGGGGTATGATGAATTTCCGTCCAGGCGCAAAGGGTCGGGATTTTAATGCCGATGGCGCGGGCGGCTTCCAGAATGGTGGCGCCTACCGGCGCTTCCACCTGACGATTATCGATGGTCAATTTTACTGTTGACATGAAATATTTCTCCTTATCGTTGACTTGTTGAAATTACACCGCCGCATCGCAACGCAGACAGCGGCAGGCTTCCTTAATGGCGTCTTCACGGCTGAATCCCAATTCTACCTCCGCAAAGCTCATCTTGCGGGTGGAATGATGCATTTCGGGCATCGGCATCTGGGGTGATTCTTCGGAGTCTTCATCAATAACCAGCGGGACAAAAATATCCTCCAGCGCCGGTTTGACGTAAGCGGGCTCATAGTTGGCCACGCGGATCGCTGCGTCGATGTCGTCTGCTGCCTGATGACCGTCACCGATGGCAGCGATCACCGTATCGGGACCGGTGACTGCGTCGCCGCCCGCGAAGTAGCGCGGATTGGCGGTGCGGGATTTGAAGCCTTTACCAACATTGTAGCAATCCCATTTGTTGAT
>CAYGNV010000321.1:0-2765 GCA_964351355.1 uncultured Smithella sp. | reverse complement strand
AAACTCGAAGCCGCATTGCAAGTCGGAGAAAGTTCTAAGGCATCTGATGAAGAAGTCGAGCAGTCAATTAAAGACGCCGATGTTCTTATGGCGAGAATCAAAGAGATCGAACGCCCGGAGCGTGAAGCGCAGGAGGCTAAAGATAAATCAGAACGAGAAAAACAGATTCAAGATCAAGGCGCGAAATACGCTGAAGATGTTGCCAAAGCGGATGTGTTCCGAAAAATCAATGGATGGGAGATCGTCAAGGTTGACCTTGATTATGTCGTAAGAGACCCGGCGACAAAAGAAGAAGTCTACAAGTCAACGAAATATAAACGTGCCGTTGAAGTTGCGAACGAGTCGAAACCGGAGACGGCCAAATCAGAACCTTCAGGCATAGGATACAAACTAAAAATAAACAGTCAGCACTATTACCAGAAAGGTGCTGAAGCCGGAGCGCAAGATTCACTTCTTGGCGTGAAGGAACCGCGAATTAACCCAAACCACGTTGGTTCATGGAAAAAATCAGATCAATCGGCTTATGAGGCCGGATATAACGCAGGATTTACCGGGAAGTATCTTGGCGAATACAAGGATAACAAGAGCATTCTGTATGCAGCGGTCAAATCCGGTGACGTTATACCTGTTGGATGGAAGCCAGCATTCAACAGGGAAGGCAAGTTTTATCCTGAAGAAGTTAGCGCCGAATCTGAGACTGAAGCCCCAACTGTCAAGGGTAGTTTGGCTACAGGTGAAAAGGTCGTAGTTGAAACATCTGGCGATGAAACATCCATTTCCGTTGACATGCCGAAAGCTGAAGCAAGCAGGCTAACTCCGAAAGAGCAGAAGGCTTATCTGCTGGCTGAAATTGACAAGGCGATGAAAGCCAATGATTCGGAATGGATCAATTTCAATGTTCCGGGCGATGGCGAGTTCAATGTGATGAATATAGGTGGATCGCTTCAAAGATTTAAAGAACTGGTAATGAAGCGATTCCCTGATTCTGACAAAATGCCGTCGATGCCTGGTCCGGGTAAGCCGTCAACCAGACCATCAGGTAAGCGAATAAAGGGCGAGGGAATTTTTTATTATCACGAAGGATACACGCCGGTTAAGGCTGAAAAATATATCAAGGCTGATGATGCCAGTATGACCATGAACGAGGACGGTTTCTTCAGTGACGGCAATTACGTTGTCATGGTCAATCCGTCATTCAAACCGACTCATCCAGTTACGAAAACCGGAAAGATCAAAGCCTTTAATGAAAAGATCAATGCAATCAAAAAGAACGAAAAACTCAAAGCTGAGATTAAAGGCGTATTTTACACCGGCGAAGGACAGCGTGCGGATTCAGTTTACGTTCACGTCCAGGACGAAAAAGGAAACGACTTCTCTTTAAATGCCAAATACGTTGACGCCGTTACGAGCGCATGGCCGAACGCAAAACTGGCATGGATTGAAGAGGATGGGTTAGCAGCCTTTGAAACACCGGGGGGCGCACTGGTGGGCGCTGTGATGCCAGTTCGAGACGGTGGTGATGTTGCACTGAACGCCATGCAGAACTTTCCGATTCAGCGGGAAAACAGCAAGCCGACTCCTGAAACATGGTGGAACGAAAAAGGCTTTGAAGAAAAAGAAGCCCTGCTCACCAAAAACAGTCTTGACGCCGCAAAGTTTAATCAGAATTGGACGAATCTTCAGCCAAAAGACAGGGATCTTTTGACGATAGAATTTGATAAAACGCTAAAGCCAAAAGAACCAAAAATCGACTTCTCCGACCGCCCCCAAACCATCACCGTTGACGGTATCGAACGCTCGACAACCAACAGTGACGGGAAGCCGATTGCCAACACGGATGAGGCGTTGGTTAATTTCTGGCGGTGGTTTGGTGATTCGTCTGCGGTTGATGAGGGTGGTAAACCTCTTGCGATGTATCATGGAACTGACGTTGATTTTAGCACGTTTGACAAAGACAAGATTAAGAGTAATTTCCAATATAGCATCGGTTTTCATTTTGCAGATAATCCAAGTGAGGCAAGCGTATATGCCGATGGTCTTGAAAACGCTTCGGTTAAGTGGGAT
Organism: uncultured Smithella sp.; assembly: GCA_964351355.1. GTDB lineage: Bacteria > Desulfobacterota > Syntrophia > Syntrophales > Smithellaceae > UBA8904. The sequence continues at coordinate 701 of CAYGNV010000321.1, read as the reverse complement.
ATGGCGTCAAGGTTTTCAGTTCCAGTTAAAGATAACGCCAATGTGATGCCGGTTTATTTAAAGGCGCTCAATCCGCTTGTTATAAAGACGAAACAATTATCCGCGTCAATGGAAGCAGATTTAAACAGGGCGGAAATCATCAAACAACTTTACGACGCGAACAAGGCTGGAACGCCCTATGATTCAGTTATTATTGAAACCGAAAGAAATGATGAATGGTTCGGTAGAAATATCATTGTTTTTGACCCCAAACAGGTAAAATCCGCAACCGGAAACCGAGGCTCATTCTCCTCCACAGACGCCCGTATTGACTTCAAATCAGCCAACACCGCAACAAAGACGCCGATGCAAGGCCGCGTATCAGCCTATCAAGTCAAGTCCGAGTTTGCCGACATGATTGAAAACGTGAAGTCAACCGGAATCCGCTTTGAAATCGTTGACAAGACCGCAGACATTGACGATCCGGCTATCCGGCAGAGAGTTCAGGCGCATGAAGCGAGCAAGAAACGGCTGGTCAAGGGCTTTCTGTACCGTCAAGGCGATGCGAGAACAATGTACGTCGTTGCCGGTAACGTAAGCAGCATGGCAGACGCGGCAAGGACAGTGAGTCATGAATTAATCGGGCATGAGGGACTTTACCAGTTCTTGGGCGAAGAATTGAACCCGTTCCTTGATTACGTCCTGAAACATCCGGGTTACGG
>CAYGNV010000320.1:0-2789 GCA_964351355.1 uncultured Smithella sp. | reverse complement strand
AAGAAGAATCAACTTCATTGCGTTGCCTGATATATTCAAGCACTTTTGTCTTATCACGGACGATGGCGAAAAACCTGACATCATGCTTCTTAAGCACGTTAAAAACTTCACGGCGCACTTCAGGAAGATCATCTTTGGCGTGAAAAAAGACGGCCGTCTTCTGTGCTTTCACCTGCATGGACGGAACATTTTTAAAATACGGGTCTTGCAGAAGCGTCGTGCGCAAGTCTTTTATGTCCGTTTCCAGCATGTCCGGATTGGCCACATCAAGAAGGCCGAGCATGAAAAATCTCGAACAGCCTTCATTCCCGATAATCACGCGTCCCCTGGCGTCGAAGATGGTGCCGTCGCCCGCCTCGTCAACATAGTAATGTCTTATTTGGGAACTTGTCATATACCCTCTGCAAACATCTTCTTTTTAAACTCTTCTTCAATGAGGCGGACTTTCCATTTGTCTTGGGTGACTTTCAGATTTTCCAGATTGTTGTCTCCGTTGACAAAGATCAGATCGAACTCGAAATCGAGGGTGTTGTAACCTTGCTTTTTGAAGAAATCATCCAGCGCTTCATTGGTTTTTTCTTTGGTGTTGCGCCAGATCACCAGCGTTTTTTCGCCTGTGCGCAGCTTCCCGCGCACCACCTTGAAACCGCGGATCGTTTCCGCCTGTTCGACATAGAGACCGATCAAATAATTGAAGGTTTCGACCAGATCTATTTTTTCATCTTTGAGTTCGTTGTCCCTGCGGATTTTCAGTGTGTAGCTGAAGGGATCAATAAAGCGGTCGATATTCAAAAGCGAGTCGCTGGCTCTTGTTTCGACGTTCAGCAGATAGCCCAGCATATAATCTTCACGCGCCCGCTGGTCCATATTTTCCAGTGTGACCTGCTGACCTTCCGTGCGGAGAATTTGCAGATTGTCCAGCGTGTCGTCGTAACTCTCCAGACGCATGTATTTGAACATGTGGCTGCTGCCCTCGCGTGACACAGGCTTGCCGTCTTTCCAATCTTTGGAATAAACCACTTTTTGAATTCGGGGTTTCAATACTGTATCGAAATACTCACCCATTTCGACCAGGATATATTTACGGTTGCCTCCGTCTTCACGATTTAAGTTAATGGTTGCATGGCCTGTTGTGCCGGAACCACCGAAATAGTCAAGGACAATACCTTCTTTGGAATTATTCATGCCTGAATCAATACAGTCTCTTACTGTATATATTGATTTGGGATAGGTGAATGGATTGTTAGGTAATATATTGTTTAATACAACACTGCCCCAACTATTTGCGCTATATCTCTTATCTTCCCAGAGTGATTTATATCGAAATTTACTTTTCCTTCGAATTATGTCCCATGTATTTTTCTTGTTGTCGAATTCTGCAGATAGTTCATCGCGGATAGATTCGACTGTGTTGCGCGCAAAAACCCATTTGCTCTCTATTTTAGATGGATCAATAGGATACACTTCGATCACTCCATCGTCACGGGTAACATTTATCGCGCATGGATGAAAATCGTCTTCGCTAACCTGACCAAAATCAATAATTTTACCATCCTTAATGTAAATAGGATAAAAACAATTTGCAGCAGACGATCGTAGATGGCCAACCCCCGAAGAAACATTTCTTAATGGTCTAATATCCGGTTGTGATTCACGTAATGGATCATCACGATTTTCCAAACCTATGCAATGAGCATTTTGGGGGAACACGAAATGTGCAAATTCATGGGTGAAGGAAAAATTATCACCTTGTTGTCCAGTCGGATTATGAACAATTGATATAGTGGCATCCTCACAATAAGTAAAATAATCAGATAACATTAAGCCAAGTCTCATATTCTCTACTTCATCAATTGCCACAATATAAACAAAAAGATCAGACAGGAGCGGCTTTGAACACATAATTCTATCTTGAATTAGTGATAGCCAAGACGAATGCTTATAGCTGTTTTTATAGATTATCTCGGACGATTGAGCATTAAATGGTGGATCAATGTAAACACACCTCACTTGTTCCCGATATTTTTCCAAAAGCAAGTTCAGCGCCTGAAAATTTTCGGAATTAATAATCACGCCGTCGGTGGCCTCATCCAGATTGTCAAAGCTTGCCAGTAGTTTTTCTTTAAACTGCTCATCAAAGTGCTTGGTATCCAAAACCAGATACGGATTGGCTTTAAGAAATTCTATCGTGAGCGGCTGGGTATAGCCAGGCTTGGCCAGATCCGCCTCAATTTCATCAATGGCAAAGAGTTTAACCCATTCTTCGCACTGGGCGTCACTGCGGATAATGACCGGATGCAGGGCTTCCGGCACACGATCCAGCGTGACGCAATAGCCGCAGGAAACCACAAATTTCTTTTTGAGCCAGAGTTTTTTCTGAAAATCTTCCAGTTGCGCCAGAAATGCGATGATCTTTAAAGCAATGTGTTTGATGACCTTGACTTTGGTCACGGCGGTTTTCAAATTCTGCATATCCTGCGCATCCAGATCATCCACGAAAAGAACTTCGTTTTTGATGTAAAAATCCAGTTCGCGGCGCAAAAAGCCGCCCAGGTCTTTATGAATGAAGAAATCAAAATTAAAACGGGCCGTGTAGGAATAAAGATGCTTTTCCCATAGTGTGCGCTGGGGATTCTTGGCCGAAGGCGCCGACGCGAATAGTTCGTAAAAATCTTGAAGTTTCTTTCCGGATTCACCGTTAATAAATTCCATCGTCTTTTTGTTGATGGCGTCCTGTTTTTCTTTGTCCGGCAAATAAACAAACTGGATAAATACGTCATTGCCGGAAA
>CAYGNV010000319.1:0-2807 GCA_964351355.1 uncultured Smithella sp. | reverse complement strand
GAAGCAGACAGCCGAAGTACGGGCTGAACTCGACAAGCAAGCCGCGCTCAAAGAAGCTAAGGAAAAATCCGACGCCGAAATCGCAGTAATCCAGGCAGACAAAGAAAAGGCGGACGCTGCTTTACTGAGGCAACAAGCCGAAATCGCGAGACAGGCAAAGCAGGATTTGAGGGATTCCGAGAAGCAGACAGCCGAAGCACGGGCTGAACTCGACAAGCAAGCCGCGCTCAAAGAAGCTAAGGAAAAATCCGACGCCGAAATCGCAAGACAGGCAAAGCAGGATTTGAGCGATGCAGAAAAGCGGACGGCCGAAGCACGGGCTGAACTCGCCAGGATCGGAGCGGTCAAGGAAGAGGAACGTGGACTGGTTGTCACACTCTCCGGGGGCGTCCTCTTTCGATCCGCCGACTCAACCCTGTTGGACTCAGCGCGGGTAAAGCTTGACCAGGTAGCCAAGGCGTTGCTGTCGGTCCGCGAGCGCAACATCATCGTGGAAGGGCATACCGATTCCCAGGGATCTGAGCCATACAACCAGGGTCTTTCACAGCGCCGGGCCAATACGGTTCGCGATTATCTCGTTCAGAGAGGCTATCCAGCCGACCGCATTCAGGCTCACGGAATGGGCAAGGGCAGCCCCATCGCCAACAACGCTTCACCCGAAGGGCGCGCCAATAACCGCCGCGTCGAGATCATCATCGAACGTCAAATGTAGTCATCCAGCCGGTAGGCTGAATAAAGGGAAAAGGGAGGTTCCATGAAACCAAAAATAATCATTGCGATCATACTGATCGCTCTGGGAATTGCAGCGTTCGCCTACCAGGGCATCACCTACACAACGCGAGAGAAAGTTGTCGATCTCGGGCCCATCCAGATGACGGCCGAGAAAACCAAAACGATTCCCCTGCCACCCATTCTGGGGGCTATCGCGCTCGTGGGCGGCATCCTGCTGCTGGTGGTGGGAGGCAGGAAAAACTAAACAGACCAACAAACAAATCGAAATTCTAAAGGAGAATACCATGAAATCCAGTACCAGAGACAAGGTGGAAGGCATGTATCATCAAGTGAAGGGAAAGATCAAGGAGGCCGCCGGCGATCTAACCGATAATCCAAAGTTGGAAGCTGAAGGCGCCGTTGAAAAAATAGCAGGAAAAGCACAGGAAAAAATGGGTCAGGTCAAAAAGGTTTGGGGGAAGTAGTGCGAGCATTCCGGGCGATTATTGTTGCACTCCCCGTGGGTGTGGGAATCTCTGCCGCAAGCTGAGCATAAAAAAGATTAAACATAAACCAATAAAAATTAAAGGAGACCGATTATGAAAAAAAAGACTAATTCAGTTGTTTTACAAGCGACATTCATTTTGGTGCTGGTGACATTTCTATCCACTATCTTTTTAGCCAATGCAAATAATTCTTTTGCAGCCTCACACGAAAAGAAATCGCAGGCCACGACGAGAAGCTCTGCTGTCGAGCATACCGAAGCCCAGATCAAACAGCTTCAAGGCACGCTGAATATCACCGCAGCCCAGAAACCATTATGGGATAACCTGACGCAGGTCATGCGGGATAATGCGAAAGAAATGGACGCTCTTAACAAGGAAAAAGCTGAACAAAGTAAGACCATGACCGCTGTCGAGCATATGAAATTCCACAGCGAAATTACGCAATCCCATTCATCTCAAATGAACAAACTCATCCCGCCTTTCGAAGCGTTCTATGACAGCCTGTCGGATCAGCAGAAGAACATTACCAATATCGTATTCCGCACAGGAAAACATGGAAAGGCCAAGAGGAGATAACCGGTGATCATTCAGACAAAGATGGACGCCAACCAGGCGATTGGAATCGATTCAAAAATGGAGGAAGCTATGAAAAAATCACTTACATGGAATTTCAGATCCATGGCAGGCAAGGCTATGCTGGGGCTTGTGTTAATCACCATGATCGGCAGTATTGACGTGGCGCAGGCCGTCGCCAGAGATCATAAATCTCAGGGAAAATATGACCGTGACCGCTACGAACAAAGAGGACACGGCCATGACCGTCATGTGCAAGGCAAGCGCGATTATTACCGCGACCGCCATGGCAATCGTGTGTATTATAGGTCTTACGGCTACTATGGCCCCAGGGAACGCGTTTATTACCCGCCGCCACCGGTCGTCTATGTGCCGCCTCCACCTCCGGGCATCGGTATCTTTTTCCCGCCCATTTTTATTCGTCCTTAGAATGATGATCGTGATCCCCCGCAAGGGGGGATCACGATTCACTATTCACGCTTCACGATTTTATGGAGAAGTAACCGATGCGCAATAAGATAGCGATTGTTCTGGTCATCGCCGCGTTCATTGCCGCCTGTGCGGCCAAGGCGCCGGTGCCTGTTGTTTTCAAGATGCCGACAAGGCATATCGATTACATCAAAGAAGTAAAACCAATCTTAGACAAGCGCTGTGCGGTCTGCCACTCCTGCTACAATTCGCCCTGCCAGCTCAAGCTCGACTCTTTTGAAGGCGCCGACCGCGGCGCTTCGAAAAAAGCTGTTTACAATGGTTCACGACTGAGATCCATGGATCCCACCCGTCTCTTCACGGACGCCCAATCAACCGAAGAATGGCGTAAGAAAGAGTTCTTCAGTGTAACGGAAAGCAAAGCGTCAGGCGGATCAAACGATTCCATTATGATTGAAATGCTGTCTCACAAGATAAATAATCCCAAAAGCGTCGGGGAGTATAAGTCTGAAGCCGACGATCTGACCTGTTCTCAAAACCCCGAAGAACTCGGAGGGTACCTGGAAAAACACCCGAACCGCGGCATGC
>CAYGNV010000318.1:0-2838 GCA_964351355.1 uncultured Smithella sp. | reverse complement strand
CGATATCCTGGAACAACAAAACACGCGCTATGGCTGGACGGATATCAAGCCCAGCGAGATTCCCTGGGAATATCACAGGACAACCCGGAATCATCATCCCATGATTTTTACGTATTTTGGCAAACCGTCCGGCAGTTGTGTTTTGTTTTTTAGCGGTGTTCATGGTGATGAATTGCCGACCGTTTATCTGATGTTCAAACTGGCTCATTATATTAAAGATCACCCCGAAATTGTCCAGGATAAATGTATCGTGATTGCGCCGCTCGTGAATCCTGATGGATATTTGGCCCCATTGCCCACAAGAGTTAATGCCGGCGGCGTGGACATCAATCGAAATTTTCCCACAAAGCGCTGGCATCCCGATGCTCACCGTCAGTGGGTAACGAAAGGCCAAAAAAATCGGCGTTACTATCCAGGGCCCAAGGCAGGCTCCGAGCAGGAAACATTGTTTCAAATTGCGCTCATCAAAAGATTTAAACCGCAGAAAATTCTGAGCGCTCATTCACCGCTAAATTTTTTTGATTATGACGGGCCGTCGTCCAGCCTGGATTCTTTTGAACAGTGGATGGAAAAAATATCCAGAGAAACCAATCATCCGCTGAAAAAATTCGGCTACTATCCCGGTTCTCTGGGAAACTATGCCGGACACGAACGCAATATTTTTACGCTCACTCTGGAGCTGCCCACGTCCGATCCAAAACTGGGCGGCGAGTATTTCCGTAAATTCCAACCCGCGTTTCTGAAATTAATCAACTTACCGGTCACAGGAACACCTTTTAAAAGATGATGAAAAGTGATAATTATTAATGGTAAAAAACGGCAAAGTGTAGGATACTTCGATTGGATTGTTATCCAGAAATCAGCTTACGGCGTTGCTGGACAAGAACTTGAACTAATCGGCAAATGGGGAGGCGGTTGACCGCCTCCCGGCATGAGAAAAAGAAAGACAAAAATGAACGAATTATTGATTTTACTTTTGATCCTCGCCGTATGGGTTTTTGTGCAAGCCTGGTTATTGCCGCGCATGGGTGTTTCTACCTGAGTGAGACCAGCTTGCCCGGTCGGGGACAAGAAGAAAAAAGCGGAAGAGGAAGGTGATCGGAAGAGCAACTGACCTTTATGAAGGGATGTCTTCCGGCCAAATGTTTTAGACTCTTTTTCTGATGAAAATGTTTAAAAAAAGGAGAAAAAAATGAAAAAGAACATGGGAACGATTGACCGTGCGATTAGAATAATTTTGGCCATTGTGGTGATTGTTCTTTATCTGAGCGGCAGCATTTCGGGCAGTGCGGCCATTATTCTGGGCATTGTGGCATTGGTTTTTATTATAACGGGTCTGATCGGCTTTTGCCCCTTATATGTCCCTTTGAAAATTTCGACAATAAAGAAATCCTGATCAAGAAGTAACAACAGTTTATGAAAACGCCGGGTTCATTTTGCGTTGCCCTAGTGATTTCAATTTATTGATAGCAAGGAGGTGCCTGATGAGTGAGGATTTAAGCCATAGCGATTATGATTTTGATTACATTGTTATCGGATCCGGATTCAGCGGCAGTGTAGCAGCAATGCGTCTTTCCCAGAAAGGTTACAAGGTTGGAATGATTGAGTCCGGCAAAAGATGGAATGCTGATGAATTTGCGAAGAGCAACTGGAACATTAAAAAGTTTTTATGGTTTCCCAAGGTTGGCTGCTATGGAATACAGCGGATGCATCTTTTGAAGGATGTATTTGTTTTGGCGGCCGCCGGGGTGGGCGGGGGAAGCCTTAATTACGCCAATACGATGTACACGCCCCCCGATGTATTTTTTGAACGGGAGACCATCAAGCGTCTGGGGGGGAAAAAGGAGCTTTTGCCTTACTTTGACATTGCGAAGAAGATGACGGGCGTTGTTACCAACCCTAAGCTGGGCATTCAGGATCAGCTTTTAAAGGATACGGCCGCGGAGATTGGAAGGGGGCAGACTTTTACGCCGGCAGATGTCGCTGTTTATTTTGGTGAGGAGAAAGTGCTTTCCGAAGATCCCTATTTTTACGGGGAGGGGCCCGACCGGATCGGATGCGAGCTTTGCGGCGAATGCATGACGGGGTGCAAGAAGAACGCAAAGAATACGCTTGATAAAAATTATCTTTATTTTGCGGAGAAGTTCGGAACGCAAATCTTTGCTGAGCAGAAGGTGTATGACATTATCCCTCTCACGCACAACGGTGACAAAGGCTATCTGGTAAAATCTAAAAAGACCACCAGCCTGCTTGGCCGTGTAAACGGAAAAACATTTAAGACAAAGGGCATTATTTTCTGCGCCGGCGTCATCGGCACGCTGTCTTTGCTTATGAAGCTGAAGCAAAACAATCGCCTGCCGCTGCTTTCCGATCATCTTGGGGAGTTTTCCCGCACGAACAGTGAATCCATCATAGGGGTAAAAGCAAAATCCGGGAAAGTTGATTACAGCAAGGGCGTTGCTATTACCTCAAGCGTTCACCCGGATGAGAATACCCATATTGAGCCGGTTCGTTATGGGAACGGTCATGATTTTATGGGTCTGTTAACGGGGATTATGACGGAAGGCGGAGGGATTATCCCGCGCCAGGTGAAGGCGTTCCTTAATGCGCTTTTTCATCCGGTCACTTTTTTGAGAGTACTGAACCCTGTCGGTTTTGCTCATCGTTCCATCATTCTTCTGGTGATGCAGACCCTTGATAATTACATTATCATAAAAAGGAAAAGGAGGTTTTTGTGGCCTTTTTCCCGGACATTGACTTCGTCATACGGAACGGAGAAAAAAAATCCTACCTGGATACCCATCGGCTATGATTTTGGAAGACGTTTGGCAAAAAGAA
>CAYGNV010000317.1:0-2838 GCA_964351355.1 uncultured Smithella sp. | reverse complement strand
GACCATGAACCGATTCTTATTTCCTTGTCATCAAACCCCTTTTTCTGCGCTAGCCCTTCGGAAGCCACCAGAAAAACGGCAAGCAATGGAACGATCATTGTTACAAGAATTTTTTTACTGATACGCATAAACCTTTCCCCCTTCTAAGTGTGTTATTTGCTGCATTGTCTTTCATTTGCTGTCCGATTCCGATGATCATAACCAGCGGCCAACTTACTCTAATCACCGCACGGCCACCGTGGACTCATCGATACTCCATAAATCTGGCAGCTAACTTTTATACCACTTGCCCCGCTCTTTAAAAAAAACAAAACCGATATTAATTTCTGACAGATCCTGCGTATCCGCGTGCAGGAATTTCAATTCCACCTCGACCTGGGCAATCTTTTCGATTGCGGGAAACTTTATTCTTTCTTCGTTATCCTGTATATAGTTCACCGAAACGATACGGTACCCGACAAGCCGGTGGGGCAGCGCTTGAACGGCCGCAAGATACTGCTCATAACTGTGCGACCGGGCATACGGAGACGACGATGCAAAACAGGCGTAAACCGCCGGATAATCGCGCCGGACTTCCGCGTCCAGAAAATTCCGGGCAGCCTCCTTCACAGCCTTTTCTTCCAGATCTTTTGGCGACCCGCAAAAACCGCTTCCGGGAACACCAAGCACAATCAACATGGCCAGAGCAAAACAAGCCATCGAAGCGTACAGTATTCCTTTTTTCACGTGACGCTTTTTCATCGTCATGGATCAAACCTTTTTAACATAGTGCTTCGCAAACAGACCGCTGGGGCGAACACATAATACCAAAACGATCACCACAAAGGCCGTGATCGGTTTCCATGCCGGCCAGACATAACCAAAGAAGTTTTCAATAAGACCCATGATAAAGCCCCCGAGCAGAACGCCGGGAATGCTCATGAGCCCGCCCAGCACGGCGGCCGCAAAGGCGCGGAGAAAAGGCTCCATCATAAAGCCGGGATCAAGAATGGTCTTGGCGGATAAAAGCAGGGCCGTTGTCGCGCCGATGACCGAGCTGAACCCCCAGGCAAAGGCAAAGACACGATCGGTCTTGATCCCCATGATTTTCGCGGCGTGTTTGTTTTGCTGCGTCGCCCGCATGGCGGTTCCCATCTTTGTGTACTTGAAGAATAAAAACATGAAAGTCACGATCACAATAGCCGTAATGAAAACGGCTATAGCCCATTGACTGATGATGAATCCCGTAATCGGCTCATAGGTGATCGAATATGAAACAGGGATGGAAAATTGTTTTTGTTCCGCGCCCCATTTCCAGCTGGCCATGCCGGCTAGCAGCATCTGCGCGCCGATCGTGATCACGATGAGGCCAAGAAGTGTGGGATTCTTCGCGGGCCGCAAGAAAAAATAATCAACCAGCACGCCCAGAAGGGCCGCAAAGGCCAGTGCCGCGATAAAGGCCATCCAGAAGGGATAACCGAAAATATTCAATACATGAAAGGCGACAAATGTCGAAAACATCGCCATCTCACCCGCCGCAAAATTAATCACGTCCGACGTCTTGTAGATAATAACGACCGCCAGCCCGAAAAGACCGTAACAGGCACCCATAGCCAACCCATCGATTAACAACTGTCCAACCGGCATATCTATCTCCCCTCTTATTTGCTGCTACTTTCCTTTTCCGATTTCCGCGGACATTGCATATCAGAAGCCCAACGTAAATATAAGGAACGTGCTTTTAACTCATTTAATTCATCATCTCCGGCCTGTTTACGCCGATCTTTAGAAAGGCCATGTCTTCCAGTACTTCTTGAGCCGGATCCATCCCCCGAACAGCCCCAGAGGCTCAAACAGCATGATGCCTATCATAACAAGGCCCACGGCGATATAATTGAAATTGTCCATACCCGTAATCGTCATAAACTGCTGTGAAAAGACAACCAGCAATTTCCCGATAATAGGGACTTCATCGACATTCTTGAAAAGATCATACATCATATAGGTGATCAGTATCGCTCCCGATATGGATCCCATCACCGAACCAAGCCCGCCTACGACAATCATGACGATAAAGATAACCGAAAGGATCAGGTTAAATGTGAAGGGGTCAAAGAAACCGAGGACAAATGCGAAAAGCCCGCCACCGATTCCGGCATAAAAAGCGCTTGTAGCAAAAGACAGGGTTTTATACATGGTCAGGTTGATGCCGATAACCTCGGCGGCAATATCACTGTCCCGGATGGCGACAAATGCCCTGCCGGCTTTTGTCTTTAAAATATTGATGGCGCCCAGAACCATGACGATTGTAAAAATCAAAACAAGATAGTATTTGCTGACCATTGAATCCAGAATCCAGCTCCATCCCAGTTTGGGCACCCCTATATCAAACGCGGGGGCAACCAAACCCTGCCGGCCGCCAAAAAACTCCGTTTGGCCGATAATGTGCATGATAGCCAGGCCAAAAGCCAGCGAGGCAATGGTAAGATACGGCCCCTCGAGCCTCAACGCCGGCAAGCCTAATACAAAACCAAAAAAAGCCGCGATAAAAGCCGCGGCAATAATGGCAACGAAAAAAGGCAGACTCAGGGTGGTCATCAGCAGCACGGTCCCATAGGCGCCTATCGCAAAAAATCCCGCGTGCCCCAGCGATATCTGCCCTGTGGAACCAACGAGAATATTGAGCCCTACCGACACGATCACATAAACCATCATCAGGCTGAATAAATATAGGTAGTAATTTGACATGTACAGCGGAAATGTGACCATCACGGCAAGAAAAGCAATCGTCCAGAAAACAATCGTACCGCTTTTGAAAAGCTCAATATCCTCGTAATACGCACGCTTCATGTTGATCAT
>CAYGNV010000316.1:0-2839 GCA_964351355.1 uncultured Smithella sp. | reverse complement strand
TCAGCACCTGCGTTGGGCAGACACTGACACATAGAGAACAGGCTGTGCAGGTCTGTGTAAAGCGTGTTGTATTGAGAGAGCCGGGCGGCGTGACCGGCGGATTTGCCCTTGCGGAATCGGCGCCCAGAAACGCGCGAATGTTCGCGTTAAACGCTAAAAGACCGGCGGCAGACGCCGTGACGCCTCCGATGATAAAACCACGGCGCGCCGGCGACCAGGTATCGATATTGGTTTGACGTTGTCTTCGTTGATAGCTGATGGTGGCTTGGGAACAGGCGTCAAGACAGTTAAAGCAGCCTACGCAGCGACTCATATCGATGGAGGCGTTTTGCGGGTCAATGCACCCCGCCTTGCAGACGTTGGCGCACCGCACACATTCGGAACAGGCTTTTTGGTTCAATGTGAATTGAAAAATGGAAACGCGCGACAGCAGTCCTAAAAACGTTCCCACCGGACAAACCGAATTGCAGTACAGGCGGCCGCGTGTTGCGGCGAGATAAAAGATCAACAGGAAAAAACCCGCCGTCACAGCCAAAACCGACAGGGGAACGAAAGCCGTCTGTTTCGGATACCAGTAAATATCGAAAGGCTTTAAGGCCATAATCCCCAGGTTGTAAGCCTGGATGATCAGCGGTTGAAGAAAATGCGCAAAAATTCTTCCGGTGAGAGAGTAAGGGTCAATCAGACTGACCAGCGACAATGAACCAATCAATATCGCCACGACCGTTAAAGCCAGAAGCGTATAGCGCAGGCCGTTACGGGGTTTGGAAAAAGAATGTTTGGATTGCAGGCCAAGCCTTCGCGATCCAGCGATCAGCAAATCCTGAAGCGTCCCCAGCGGGCAAAGGAAGGAACAATAAACCCTGCCGAAGACCAGCGTAATCAACACCATGAAGATCAGACCGGTGATAAAAAGCATTTCCGGTTGCGTGATGGTTCGCACCAGAGCGGGGACAAACTGAAAAGGCAGCAGGATGTCCGACAGGAATACGGACAATTTTTCCGGGCCCACAAACAGCAGGATAAACAAAATAAAGATGATCCCGGATATGACCTTGCGTATTTTTATCAGCGTCAAGGATTGCGTTCCTCATTACAAAGCCAAATCCGCGCGAGGGTAGGGAACGGTCGCGACCACACTAAAGGTGGCAAGACCGTTCCCTACATGGCGTACGTGACAATTTTCAGCTCTTTTAAGTTCATATTGCCGGTTTTCTGGGCATGGGCAATCTTAATGTAGCCTATGTCTTCGGGTTCCTTCCCAAAAATTCTGGTGGCTGCCGCGTCCACCGCCACGATATCCTTCGAGATGAGCAGTGTTTTTTTCATCTGGATGTTGGCGGACTGGGGGTTGCTCGGGCCTGCGGGCCCCTGGCTCATCAGCACGCGGTAGGCGTCCACTATATTGAGATCGGGTTTGCGATACAGACAAAAATCCGCAATGCACTGATCCAGACCGGTCAGATGATATTCCATGCGGTTTTTAACGATGCCCATCAGATTTTTCATGGCGATAGACAGATGCGCAGAGCTGTGATGCTTAAGCACCGGTGCATTGATGAACACGTCGCAATCCAGAATCAGGCTGTGTACATCCGCCGTTTTAAGTTTTTTGCCGCCGGGAATCGTGACTTCGCGGTAACTGAAATCATCCACCGGCACAATGATGCCGCGTGCGGCTTTGGCCGCGTCCTCGATGCCGCTCAGTTTATAGCAGTTCCTGGCGTTGCCGGAGGTGGGTGTCACCACGTTGTCGAAGACATAGACGCGTTTGGCGCCGGCCGTATAACAAGATTCAATGATGGTTTTGATAAGCAGTGGATTGGTGGTAGCGCCGACTTCCGGAACGCGTGGAAAACCGATGTTGGGCTTGACAACAACTGTCTGCCCTTTTTTGACAAACTGTTCCATGCCGCCCATCAGTTCGATAGCTTTTTTGAACATGGCGTCCGGCTCGCCGTTTTTGACGGCGACAAGATCGGGAATCCCGGCAGGTTGTTCCTTTGCCAGGAGAAAATCCGGCTTGCCGAGAATAACCGCGCCGCCCGCGATCAGACCGAGCGACAGACCTTTGGAAATTACTTCCCGCCGATTGAATTTACGTGTGTCTGCCATATTTACCTCCTGCTTATTGTGTGCTGACTAATACCAAGTTGCATTCATATAATAATGAACCAATGTAGTCCGAACCTTTAGGTTCGTGTGTTCAACGGGTCTAAAGACCCGTACTACGGTTACCATTTGATGGCAACTTGGTATAAGAAACAAACAAAATATGCCGGTGGTTGAGAATTATAAGGAGAAAATGATCAGGTGTCAATCAAAAGAGGATAGCAGGGGTGCAGTATGCATTTTCATGACGGTCCGGTATTCCAACTCTCCCGGGGTTGAACTGTGCTCTGGGTTGTGGTATAAAAAGACCACTCACTTACTTTATGCATTGCAAGTTGATTCCCCAAATATAAAAAAGGAGGTCTATGCGCGATGTCGGAAGAAACTCACAAAAAAGAACACGACGAAAAACATCTGGACAAGCTGACCATCAAGGAATTGCGGGAAATGGCCGCCGAGTTTCCCCATGAACGGGCGATTCACGACATGAAAAAGGAGGAAATCATCGCCTTTATCAAGGAAGTCAAGGGTATCAAGGATGACGGGCCCGTCAAGAGAAAGAAACATGTGGCTAAGATCAAAATATCCAAGACCGAACTCAAAGCCAAAATCCGCGAACTGAAGGGTCTCCGGCTGCAGGCAATGGAAGTAAGCGAAACCGCAAAAGCTGTCCTGCTGCGACATCAGATCAAACGGCTGAAAAAAATATCCCGCCGCGTTGCAGAAG
>CAYGNV010000315.1:0-2844 GCA_964351355.1 uncultured Smithella sp. | reverse complement strand
TGATTTGCGCCCTGTTTTTACCGGTGCGCGAAATCACCCGGCGGATGACCAGTTCCTCGTCGGCTGCAAATCCCATTCCGGCCAGTTTTTCCTGAAGCAGGCTATCTTTCCTGATGTTAAAGAGCGCTTCCACGGTGGCGGTATCCGTCTGCGTCCGAATCATGTCCGCCGTGGCCCGATCACCCAGAAGCAGGCTGACCGCGCCGATCAGAATGGACTTTCCGGCGCCGGTTTCTCCCGAAATGATATTCAAGCCTTCATCAAATGAAACATGAAGCTCGTCAATGATGGCAAAGTTGGTAATGCTCAGTTCATGAAGCATTTTTTCTTTTTCCAGTCCCTGTTGGTATACTGCCCCAACCCAGTTTGGAACGCAATATCTCTCCGTAGCTTCGGTGCGGTGAAAGAACCAGTCTTGTATAATGTTTTGATTTTCGTATCGTCATGACATCGCCGGAACTGATCCGGTAGGATTCCTGGCCGTCCAGGGTAACCGTCGCGCCGCTTTCTTTCGACCACAACGTGATTTGTAGGTCGGAATTTTCGGGGAAGATAATCGGCCGGTTTGTCAGCGTGTGTGGACAGATCGGATTGATAATGATCAAATCTTTGCCCGGAAAAACAATCGGGCCGCCCGCCGAAAGCGAATAAGCCGTCGATCCCGTGGGCGTGGAAATAATCAGACCATCGGATTTATAGGTGGTCAGGTATTGATTGTTAATGGTCGTTTCCAGCTCTACAATGCGGGAGAGATTGCCGCGGTTGATGACCACATCGTTCAATACAATGCCCGCACCGATGATTTTTTTGCCGCGGCGGATTTTCACATCCAGCATCATCCTTTTTTCCGTCAGAAAATCGCCTTTGAGGATCAGTTCAAGGGCCGCGTAGGTTTCGTTTAAATTGACTTCCGTGAGATAGCCAAACGTCCCCATATTGATGCCGACAATGGGCACAGGGTGCTGGGCAACATAGCGGGCCGTGCGCAGCATCGTGCCGTCTCCGCCGAGGACGGCAATCAAATCCACTTTGGCCGCCAGATCTTCGAGTTTAAATCCTCCGCTGCCGCCGATGGCGGCGGCGATGTTCGCCTCCAGGGAAACTTTAATGTTCCTGTCTTCCAGCCATTTTTTCAACGCACCGGCAAATCCGGCGATATTTTCTTTTTCAACGTTGGCAATAATGCCGACTTTCTTAATTTTCATGATGATTAGCTCCCAGAAGACGTCGTTTCGTAACATAAAAAAAAGGCGCTGTCTATGGATAAATGTTTTCTGGACGCCGCTGAAAACTCTATGATTTATAAAGGCATTTCGAGAACATAAATCCTTGACAGGAGCGCTTCCGATAAGATACGGTGCGCGCCTGTGAGGTGATGAATATGGGTTTGATCAAGGGTAATTTTTCTTTTATGCAGTTTTCAGTGGAAGGCCAGTTGCCGCAGGCCTTTACCGCTTTTATCAACAACCGAATCAAAAGCAACTCGTTTCGGGAGGCGCGCAATTCCATGGAAGAAAAGCGCATGGGCTGGGTTTCGCTTACGGATATCCTGGATGCCGACTTTGAAAAAGCCAACTATGCGCTGGGTGATTATCTGATTTTTTCGTTGCGGATCGACCGCAAATTGATTTCCCCCAAACTGATGAAGATTCGTTTCATGGAAGAGCAGAGAAAATTTCTGGCTGAACACGGGCAAACCCGTATCGGCAAGGCTATGAATGAAGGACTCAAAGACAAGGTCAAACTAGAGCTGATGACCAAAAGCGATCCCGTGCCCTCTTTCTATGACGTCTTATGGGCGGTTGGACAAAACAGAGTTTATTTTTCATCTCTGTCCGACAAAGTCGCGGATGATTTTGTGGATTTATTCAAAAAGACTTTTTCGCTGGGTCTGAAACGCATCCTGCCGCAGGAACATCCGCTGGCGCTGAAAAACAAAACCGAAGGCGATGTCGCCGCTGAGGACATTTCATTGATCGGACGCGAATTCCTTACCTGGCTGTGGTTTAAATCCGAAGAAAGAAACGGCCGTATTGCGCTCACCAAAACTGAAGAAGTGGAATTGCATCTGCTCAAACGGATCGCGTTGGAAGCGGGCGAGGGAGAATATTCGCAGGGCGTGGTCTGTTCCGGAATGCACGCCGAGCTTAAAGAAGGCAAGGAAGCCATTCGTCAGGGGAAAAAAGTAAAAGAGACGGGCATGAAGCTTCACCGCGATCAAAACGAATGGGAGTTTAATTTTAAAGCCGACACCTTCTACTTTCAATCCCTGAAAATGCCGGTGGTGGACTGGCAGGAAACCCCGGAAGACCCGTCCGCAAGCCTTTTGGAGCGCATTTATCTGATAGAAAACGCTGTCAAAACTATCGATGAACTCTTCAAATCATTTCTGGCGATTCGTTTTTCCGCCGACTGGGCGGAAAAGGAAAAGCCGGCGCTGACGAAGTGGTTGAAGTAAACTACCCCCTTGTAAGGGGGGCGCAAGGCTGAAGACCCAGGCTGATGGTTCGCAAAAAGTTAATGATGACTCACCACTACAAGGACGTCCCTCCCGAATGAATAATTCCAATTCTAAGTCAACACTTTGTTTAATCCCGCTGTTGCGGGACGAGCGTTAATTCTCCGCATCTTGCTGCGATATAATGACGTTCATTTCATGCCTCGACAGCTTGCTGCGAGGTGGTTGATACCTTTGGGGTAAGGTTTATAAACCCCGAAGGGGTTTCACGTCTATAGCACATTGTGTCAACATACGTGCGACCCCGATGGGGTCGTAGATTGTTTTCGAATATGTATTTCTATAAACCTGTTATCCCTATGGGATAAAATGGATTTTAAAAGGAA
>CAYGNV010000314.1:0-2864 GCA_964351355.1 uncultured Smithella sp. | reverse complement strand
TTAAGGGCGTGAATGACACCCTGGGCCATGATGTGGGAGATCTCCTTCTCCAAGCAACGGCAGAAAGGCTGAGTGCCGCACTGCGGAAAGGGGACACAGTGGCGCGCTTCGGTGGCGACGAGTTTTTGTTGATCCTTCCTGACCTTGAGGTGATTGAAGATGCGATCCAGGTTGCCCAGAAGATCGTTGACAGTTTTCGTAAGCCCTTCCTCATTGACACCCATCAACTCGTTGTGACAACGAGTATCGGCATCGCTGTCTATCCCCATGATGGAACAGATGAAGGTACACTCCTGAAAAATGCCGATATCGCCATGTATCAGGCCAAGCAAGCGGGGCGGGACCGATACCAGATCTATAAAAAGGCCTGAAGATGTGATACGAATCGCATCGGTCTGTTCAAAGGTTTTCAATTTGAAGGGACATAGACTTCAAACGTATTCATTGATTCTCAGTAATGCAGCCCCTTGCAACTAAGTAGGTGAATTCATTAAAAGCAATTGCGGGCTTTGTTTTTACCCTCACCCTCTCCTCTCAGAAACCGTGTCGCAATGTCAGGAATTGCCATCAATGTCGTCATACGGAGAAGACCGGCGTTTTGCCAATCCGGATATATCCAAAACCTACTGACCATACTGGATTTACCCTAATCACCTGATGACCTGATGACCTGATGACCTGATGACCTGATGACCTGATGACCTGAAGGTCACACGAGGTCACACGAGGTGACGCGAGGGCACAAGCCTTGTCACGCTTCGCTTGCACGGAACGCGTGACCTGAAAGGTTATGACAAGAAGGAAGCGGACTTTAAGCTTCCTTCTCGATCAAATTGGGTACCCCAGGCAGGCCGGGGCTATGATATTTCTTCAATCCCCAGCGGATATTTCGATAAGACCTCGCAACCGCCTTTGACGATGACAATATCATTTTCATAACGGAATCCGATATTCTCTTCCGGCGCGGCATACTGCATCGCGCAGACGACCATTTCGTTTTCCTGATAAACGTGATCCTGATCCGTCCAGTAGGGAAGATCGGAATTGACGATGGCGCCGATCCGCCACTCATCGCCAAAAAGACCGATCCCGTGTTCGCAGGCCGGCTGAATAAAATCACCACAGCCGCGCGATTCCGCAAAGTCCATCATGATGGCGGCAAGCGTTCCTGGCGTTGTCCCGGCGCGGTAATTGTCAATGACTTTCTGAATAATCGCGACAAAATTATCCGCATGCCAGCGCTGACGTTTAGTGGCGGGTCCGATCAGATAATTATGTGAGTGGTCGCCCAGCGCCAGTTTGAACATCGCGTGAAAGTCCAGCATCAACGGTTCGCCCGCCATGATCTCTTTAGTGGTGGGAGGCGTGCAAGCCCCCAAGCCCGTGCGGAATCCGCTGGATATTTCATTGAGCCCTGCAAAATTCCATTCCGACACGCTGCCCGCCTTGCGCATGGCCAACGCCGCGATGCCGGCAATCACAGTTTCCGTCATGCCTTTGTAGCCGCCATTTTCCAGCGCAGCCCGTGCCGCCTTGTGTCCTTCGTCAACAATCAGCGAGGCGGTGCGGAAACGTTCAATCGTGCCTTTATCTTTGACCAGAGAAAGGGCATCAATGATATCGTGCGAGTTGATCCATTCAAAACCGGGAAGCGCGTCTTTAAAATGAGTGTATTCCCAATGGGAAAGATTTCCTTCGGCCGTGTAGGTGGAAATACCGTCCTCGTAGCCGAGGCGTCCCTTTTGAATGCCGAGTTCGTCCTTGATAAAATCAGTGATGGCGGAAACCTGATCCATGCCGCCCATCGGTCCATAGGCGCGAACATGATCGCTGTCCAGCCAGGTTTCGTCGCCCACGCGCAGCGCATCGACCACAAATGTAAAATAGGTGGGCTGTCCTTCGGACGGAATGATCAGATAACTTCGCCACGGGCAGAAGGTATCCATCACAAAACTCATGGTACGGATGCGCGAACCGAGGTAAACATCAATGCCGCGCTTATGCATCTGGGCCTGGATCGCCTTCACGCGTCCCGGATTGTCGATATAATACTTGTCCTGGGGGTCTAATATCCTGGTCATATTTTTGTCTCCCTTTAATACTGAGTTGGAATCCGGGCCAGAACTTTGTTCAGACGGTCGGACACGGCTGCCAGTTTGAGCGCTTTGGCCAGATTGCCCTTGAGCTTAAGCTTTCCGGTCATCAGAGCCTTTTGCGCGCCAAGTTCCGCGCGGGAAATTCTGGAAAAAGTTTCATAATCGCCGATGATTCGAAACTCCCCCTGGGGAGGCTCGCCTACTCCCGTTTCCACGCGGGTGACCTTCCCTTCTTTGCATTCAACAAAAAGAAACATTTCCACACCGCCGGGACAGTTTTTGTAAATGTTGGACATCGATGTGGTGACATTATTCATTTTTTCCGGGGTAAGTTCCAACTGAAGCCTTTTGAGCGCCTCGTCGCGCCATGACGGGCCTAAATAAGCGTGCAGATCTGACATATTGACTCCTCCTGTCTTGTTTGTTGGCCGGCATGGGCGGCCGGCCGGACCAATTTTTTTTACAGGCTACGTATCCTGTCAACGATACGCTGTCATTTCGAAGGAGTCATAACGACTGAGAAATCTTAGATTTCTCCCTGCGGTCGAAATGACATTTCTTGATTGACGAGACACTACGTATCCTCTTCAAGACAAATTAATAACGAATATCTTTCACCCGCGGAAACTATAGGAGCAAAAGAAAGGTATGTCAACACCATAAAAAACACAGCGGAATGGTATCAAATTGACAGGAGAAACTGGATGCCGGCACTAGTGCCCTCGAGTCACCTCGTGTGACCTCGTGTGACCTTTAGGTCATTAGGGT
>CAYGNV010000313.1:0-2875 GCA_964351355.1 uncultured Smithella sp. | reverse complement strand
CCAATGCCCAGAGGCGTTGATCTGCTGTTATAAATGGGATCCGTTAAGATATTGATCCCCTCCACCTGGATTAAAAACGTTGCATGACCAATCCAGGTAATCTGTATTTTAGCGGGATCGGGATGATCGATACGCTGATAATCCGGTGCAACAATATCCGGCGCATAGGGTAGCATCTGAGCAGGGGGGATGGCCGGTTCTTCATCAGGTACACGTCCTGACTTCCAACGAAGAAAATTCGCGAATCCGTGTTCCGGATGATCATAAATATTGCGAAAACCATTTGTCGTATGATGCGCAGGCGCAGGTTTTCCTTGCGGTGTTTCCTCCTCAGGAACAGCGTTGACGGTCATAGAACCATCGCCGAGTAAAAGTGCCGCAAGAAACAGGGTAAAAAAACTAAACTGTTTGATTTTTCTCATAGGGAAGCCTATCTGCCTTTGACCTTTTTTACTGTAATAAACCGATCTTCGGCGATGTCTTACAGCCAACGGGCAAATAAGTGCGCAGCCCTTTCCTTGATTTTTTGCGATAAAGGTCTTTTTTCCCACTTATCGATTTGAATCTGGTCGGATTGGGCAAGATCATCGGCAAACATGCGCTCCATTTCTACCGCGAACTCACGATTCAGGACAACCGCGTTCACCTCATCATTGCTTAGGAGGCTCCAGTAATCCAAATTTGTGGAGCCGACCGTTGACCAGATGCCGTCAATGACCGCAGTTTTCGCATGCAACAGGACGGTGTGGCGTTCGTATATCTTCACCCCCGCTTTCAGAAGCCCGGAATAATTATGCCGCATTGCGTTTAAGACCAGCGATGAATCGGTGGTTGAGGGGAGAATAATCTTGACATCAACACCGCGCCTGGCAGCATCCTTGAAGGCATCTAATAGTTGATCGTCCGGGACAAAATAGGCATTGGTCAGATAAATGGAACGCTCCGCATACGTGATCGCAGCCGCATACATGATAAACGTAATTCGGTTGTCCGTGCCTGGGGTACTGCCAACGATCTTTACCAGAGCTTTCCCATGTTCTTTCTGATCGGGCAAATAGTTGCGCCCGATAAGTTTCGGTCCTTTCTGCTTGGACCAGGTTTCCAGAAAAAGTTTTTGGATTTCCGTGACAGCAGGTCCTTCAATTCGAATGTCTGTGTCGCGCCAGGTTAGAGGCTCTCCTTTTACCTTCTTCCTGCCGGAAAGCCTGCTTGAATAAACGTTGCTGATGTTGACGCCTCCAATAATGGCGACTCTACCGTCAGCAATCAAAATCTTGCGGTGATTCTGGTGCATCAGGAACAAGCTTCCGGGAGCCTTGAACGGACTTATCGGATTGAATTCGACGACCTGAATTCCCCCGTCCCTCAATCGTTTGAAAAAAGATTCGGGCGTTGTTAAGCTTCCCACGCTGTCGTAAATGATGTTGACCTGAACACCCTCCTTCTGTTTTTTCAACAGCAGTTCAGTAAATTTGCCGCCAATCTTATCATCTTCGATGATAAAGGTTTCCAGGTTGATATGGTTTTTGGCCTTGCGTATCACCTCGAACATCGCGGCGTAGGTATCCGGACCGTCAATCAGCAAAGTGACTTTGTTTCCTTTGGTCAGCGGGCTTTCTGTGACCGATTCGACCACGGCAATGTAACGCTCCAGAATGTCCGTCGGGTTGACCGATTTCTTCAGACGCTCCATGATGGCCTTGCTTCTTTGGGGAGATAAAAGTCCTTTCGATGAAACGATCTGACGCGGTTTTTGTCCAACCGGCGTCTCATTAATCTTTTCAGAGACATTCGGTAAGGTCGCACATCCATTGCTGAGGCTCAAAATGGATACGAACAGGAAGAACAAAAATATAAGTTTGGCAAATTTCATAAGTCTATTCTATCACAAAAAATCTCATTCGCTGTCATTTATAAGAGGATTTGCTTTTTTCAATTTCATGCTTAAACTATTATAATCATTAATTGTGAATTGAAAAGAATCCCGACCGGTTTAAATAAGGAAAAGATAGAAAATGAAACAACTGCAATTCGTCAAAAAAACATTGAAGCCGGTTTCCCGGACGGTAAAATGGCTGGGGAGGTTCCGTTCAAAACGCCGGTATCACCAATTACCTGCGGATTCTTTTTCTGATGTCCTGCCCGATACCGGGTTGAATATCAATATTATGAGTTTCAATATCCGACGCGGAACAAAGCAGGATGGCAAAAATCACTGGATATTCCGCCGCGATCTGGTGAATGAGATATTGAAGGATTATTCCCCGGATGTTTTGGGTCTGCAGGAAGCTCTGGATTTTCAAATTTCTGAAATCCACGCCATGCTTCCCGGGTATGAGATGGTCAATATTATCAGTGCGGGCGACAACAAAGTTTTGCATAATCCCATTTTTTATAAGGTGGCGCGTTTCGTTCTTTCTGAAGAAGGCGCCTTCTGGTATTCGGACGCACCTGATATTCCGGAGTCTAAAGGGTGGGGCAATATCATGCCGCGAAACTGCACTTGGGCGCGGCTGATTGAAAAAGAATCCGGGCAGGCTTTTTATTTTTATAATACCCATTTGGATCATCTTTCGCAGCGTTCACGGAAAAAAGGCGTAATCCTATTGACCCAACGGATACATGTGCGGACATATGCGGACGCTTTCGTTTTAACCGGTGATTTCAATGCCAGAGAAAAGAGCGTGCCGATACAATATTTAAAAGGCAAAACTCATATAAACACCAAAGCGGAAGGGAAGGTGCTGAATCCCGACCCTTTAGCGGATACTTTCCGGGTAAGATATCCCGACCATCGCAATGTGGCCACGTTCCACGGGTATCGCCGATTTTTTTTCCGTTTCAAGCTTGATTATATTTTTGTTCCTTCTACGGT
>CAYGNV010000312.1:0-2894 GCA_964351355.1 uncultured Smithella sp. | reverse complement strand
ATCAGGGCTCAACATGCTCCTATGTTTTTATTCCGCTAATTTGGACAAGAGTGACTC
The DNA here is from genome assembly GCA_964351355.1 of uncultured Smithella sp. Lineage (GTDB taxonomy): Bacteria > Desulfobacterota > Syntrophia > Syntrophales > Smithellaceae > UBA8904. The sequence goes on along the minus strand of CAYGNV010000312.1, from coordinate 2,837 downwards.
CGACTACCAAAAAGCAGTGCCTTATCAATAAGTCGGTGAATTGTTGTCTGACTACAAAAGCTTTGCAATTTACAGAAGGTGAGATTCTACGATGAACAGACAAGAAATTATTGAGCATCTTCCGGAAACGGCAAACAAGGTACGAGGCGATATTAACGCATACGTAAAGAAAAGCGGGGCAACTTCGCCAAAGGATGGTCCATCTCAAGAAAAGCGACATGTTCGTAGCGAAGGGGGATTTCGTTAATGCTGCCAAAGAAAGCACCGGAACTTGTCAATACTTTGGGACTGCCTATTCCGCATATTTTGCTCTTAAAATTCCCTTGACACAAAAAATTTCTCTTCATATACTCCGACTATCAAAAAGCAATACCTTATCAATGAACGCGGTCAAGGGCATGTCTGCTCCATGGCACGCGGGCACCGAGAAGTTCTTCAAGGAAAAGGGCGTGCTGAAGTAGCAAGCTTCCGGTAGCCCCGGCTATAGTGCCTAAGAGAAGGTGCCGGTTTCGTGGCATTCAACGACCCCTGTTGATCAGCGCGGCCTTGACGGAGAAAACGAACATCAACCTGTATACCGGGAGAAACCGGCCTCCTCGACTAAGAAATATTTCCGACTAAACCTTGCCATTAGCGATCGGAGGCATATGAAGAATAGGGCGATCAGAACGGATGATCAGAACTTCGGCAACGCCAGCGTTCCCAAGAATTGGCGCCGCAACGTTTTTGAACGGACGCCCTCTCTGATATATGTTACTGATATTCAAGGTGTCTTCCTCGACATTAATGAAGCGGGGGTCAGAATGCTTGGTGGCGCCTCCCGTGATGAATTTGCCGGCGCATTATCCATTTTGACTTTCTTTGCCGAACCGAGTGACCGTATCAAATTTCGCGAACTGGTCGCTCGTGTAGGATCTATTCAGGAATTTGAAACCCGTTTCCGAAGATTAGACAATGATTTTATCGATGTAAGCATAACAGGCACGCCTCGGTTCAACTGCAGAGGTGAACCTTCAGGATATGAAGGATTCATCATCGACATTACCGCCAAGAAACGGACTGAAAGGACACTGAAAGAGTCCGTAGAAGCCTATTTCACAATCGTGGAAAATTCTCTGGCAGCGATATCTATTCATCAGGAGGGACGGAATCAATTTGTCAATCGGCGTTATGCAGAAATGTTGGGTTATGATGATCCGGCAGAGTGCATAGGAAGGCCATTCTGGGCATCTGTTCATCCAGAAGACTTGGCCATGGTCAAAGAACGAGGCTTGCTACGGGAAAACCAACAAATATTACCCGCTCAGTATGTTTTTCGGCAATTGAAAAAAGATAAAAAAACAGTGGTTTGGGTGCATCTTCGGGCTGTCCATGCCCTGTACATGGGGAAGCCGGCCGCCGTAACCAACTTTATCGATATAACCCAGAGCAAAATGGCTGAAGAGGAAATTCGTAATCTATCCAGTCGATTAGTTAAAGTAAGAGAAGAAGAACGTAAAATGCTGGCGGCAGACCTTCATGACCAAATGGGGCAGACCCTCACGGCCATGCACTTCGAAATCGAATCTTTACAAAAAGAGCTTCCGTCCTGCTTCACGGTACAGAAGCACCTTTGCGACAGGCTGATTGGTCATGTGGAATTGTTGGCGGATAAAGTAAGGAAAACAGTATTCCATCTGCGACGAGACGTTCTTGATCAAATGATGCTCATTGCCGTACTGGAGAGGCAGGTCCACGAGTTTACGGGCCGACATCCGGAAATACATATAGATTTTCAGTCTCTTGGTTTCAAAAAGCGGTTGAATCCGGAGATAGAACTCATTATTTATCGGATTTTCCAAGAGGGTTTGACCAATATTGCAAAACATGCCCGCGCCTCCCAGGTCGAAATCATGCTCACATATAGTCACCCTCGAGTCATGTTGATCATCAGGGATAATGGAGTCGGTTTCGATCAGAAACAAAAAAAATCCCAGACAGGCAGGCTTGCCCATGGTATCGGTCATCTCAGCATGAAAGAACGTGTTACCTCCTTTGGAGGCCATATCGACATCATTTCCACTCCGGGAAAGGGAACGATGATCCGGATCGATATCCCGGTTTAATGGATAAATGGATAAGATGACATGGAAAAGATCAGCGTGCTGATTATTGATGATCATGCCATAGTAAGGGATGGAATTAAACAAATACTGGGAAATCAACTCGATATGGAAGTGGTGGGCGAGGCTGCAAACGGTAAGGAAGCTCTGGAAAAAACCAAGGCTTTGAGACCCGATGTAGCCCTTCTCGATATTTCTATGCCTGAAGTAAGCGGCCTGGAAGTCATTCAGCTTATCAGAGAGGCCGCTCCGAAAACACAGGTGGTTATCTTGTCCATGTATAGCAAAGACAGTTACGTCCGGCAAGTATTGGCTTCGGGGGCAATAGGTTACGTTTTGAAGGCTTCGCCGAGCAAGGACATTTTGGAGGCCATCCGGGCAGCCCATCGAAAGGAATACTTCCTAAGCGCACATTTGAAGGCAGATGTAATTGCCAACTACCTTAAGAATCAAGCGACTGTGCCTGGCACCCGCGGCTACGATCTCCTGACTGAGAGAGAACAACAGGTTTTCCGTCTGGTAGCTCAAGGCGGTTCCACGAAACAGATTGCCGATTTCCTCTGTGTCAGTGTGAAGACTGTGGAAAAACACCGCACCAATGTCATGAACAAACTGGCTATCCACGACCGTTTTGAACTCTTGAAATACGCCGTCAAAATCGGCATCGTCGACCCAGAGATATGGAAGGAATAGCTCTGGGTCGGCGTGATAGAAAGGGGCGCGCCCATTATTAAC
>CAYGNV010000311.1:0-2899 GCA_964351355.1 uncultured Smithella sp. | reverse complement strand
AGCAGAAGCAAAGCAAGAAGAACCTTCTGCTGCAAGAAGCCTCCCTTTCAAGCAATATTCAGTGATTTATAAGATTTGCATTTCCGAGTAGGTAGGTGAATGAGATAATCGGCGCAGGCGCGGGATTAAATCAGGTTGCCTGAGGTGTTTTAAGGGAGGCTGCCCGTTTGACGCGAAGCCGCTTGAAGGCAATTTTTTTTCTTTCCGGATCATGCGATTCCGTCACTTTACCAAAAACGGGGTGCCGGCGGGCGGCCAGGCGAACAAACAGACTTCCCATCTCTCCGTAACTGATGCCGGCAACTTCGGCCGCGCAAGCCATACTGGCGTCATGACTAATATCCGCGTTGGGATTGACGTCCAGAACATAGAAAATATCATCCCGCAGGCGGATGTCCAGACGCGCATAATCCCTGCATCCCAGAGTCCGGTAAGCGTCACAGCACACCTTTTCCAGCGCCATCGTTTCTTCAGGGGTCAGCGGCGCGGGCAACAGCGTTTCGATTTTTTCATAGTGATCGGAGCCGGGAATAAATTTGGAATCATAAGTGCAAAGCCGGTCTTTAATGTCGCTGAAAAAAGTAAAGTCCATTTCCGCGACTGGCAGCACGGTAAGTTTTTCATTTCCCCAGACGGACACATGAAACTCGCGCCCGTCGATAAAGTCTTCGACCATGGCCGGTTGATTGTAGGTATCCAGAATAAAGGGAATGCGTTTTTTCAGCTCCAGGGGATTGAGCACGACAGCGTCGCGGGTGATCCCCGCCGAACAATGTTCGTTCATCGGTTTGACAATAGCCGGGAAACGGTTCCACTCACACGGCTCGGCCTGATGAAATATCCGCCAGGCGGGCGTCGGGATGCCAGCCTGATCCAGGAGAACCTTGACCCGATACTTATCCTGAGCCAGGGCCAGAGCCTCTGAATCGGCGCCGGTAAAGGTAAAGCCCAGCATCTCAAGCCGTTTGGCCACCAGCCACTCGCTGTGCCTAAGCCCCGGCAGACTTTCGCACCAGTTAAAAATAACATATTCTGAAGGATCAAAAGAATGAAGATGGTTGGCGATGTTATCATCGGCAATGGGAACGAAGACGATGGGATAGCCCACCTCGATCAAGGCGTGCCCAAGTTGCGTCGAGAGATTGATGACCTCCTCTTTTTCAGCATGTGTCCAATGTGCATCCACATTATACAATAAAACGACCGGAATTTTTTCAGGCGCTGCATCTACGGGCACTATGGACCTCCGTGTTTTAAATATTCAGTCTTCCCGCTCCTGCTCATCGGGGAATGATTTCAATCATCCGTCCTTCCCGATTTTGCCGAATTTTACTCATCTTCGCCCTGATCGGAACCTTTTTTTAATATACATATTTTTTCAATAATTCCAAGCATTGATTCATCATCTTCCGTCACAATGCGCATTCTGATATCAACGTCTCTCATCTTTTTTCATCGCTATAACCAAAGCTTGCTTAGGAGGCGTTCGCGAACCGATCCCGCGCAGCACATTGTTATGCAATTTTAAATTTTGGTACTTTCTTTATGGAACTCATATTCTTTTCTTTCTTTTCGATTCATATATTGAGCTACGAAAAGCTGAGCCGAAGCAGCCCAACGGGCTGCGATCAGCTCTAGCGGTTGGATTGGCGTATAACAGTATTTCTTCAAATCAACTACCTCGCAGCAAGCTGCGGAGAATTAACGCTCGTCCCGCAGCAGCGGGATTCAAGTGTTAGACTGCGTGCTTTTTCACCCATGCGACGTATCTGTCCATCCAGTTCTGCAGAAATTCTTTGCTATCTGCGCCAATATTGCCAGCCTCGTCAAATAATCCTTCCTTGGCCTGAATAAATATTTCAGGTTGGCCAAGTGTCGGCATATCCAAAAAAGCGAGAACATTGCGCAAATGCTGTTGTGCCATGGCTGTACCGATCACACCGACAGAAGTGCCGATCACACCGGCAGGTTTACCCGCCCAGGCGTTTTGGCCATAGGGCCGCGAAGCATGGTCAATGGCGTTCTTGAGAACTCCGGGAATCGACCGATTATACTCTGGCGTGACAAACAGAACACCTTGGGCGCTCTTAATTTCATTCTTCAATCGCTTGACAGACTCAGCCTGGTTTGCGTCGTCGTCCTGATTGTATAGCGGCAAATCACTGATTTGAATCTGCGCAAACGAGAATTCGGACGGCGCCAACCTCATGATAGCACTAGCGAGCATACGATTGAAAGAATCCTTGCGAAGGCTCCCGACAATAACGACAATTTTATACTGGCTCATCATCATCTCCTTTTATATGAAAAAAATTTTTCTTTATTGCCACAAAAAGGCAACGCTGCGCTTGCCAAGAATATGGTCGTCAAATACAAGTTTAGCAGGCTTAGCAGCCATGCCAATGCACACATGGAGGGGCAACAAATGTTCCTCACGCGGATGGCAGTAACGAGCTGAAGGCGCTTGCTCCCAAGCTGCTGGTATCTTATGTTGTTCCAGTAATGCTGCGATTTTCTTCGCGTGCGCAGGGCTGCCCTGCGCCGCGTATGTGATTTCATAAGCCTCTTGGGGGAATCCATAATAGTCATGGAACATTGGCGGGTTTTGCGCTCCCAGCAGGGTTGCAGTATTTTCTTCCCAATGGGCGCTGATGACAAGAATAAGATCCGGTCTCGTGACCTGTGCAGGAAGTCGGTTCATGAAATCAACCATTGCTTTATGACCAGGGTCACCGAGCATAGGCAGGGGACCCCCGCCGTGGCTAAAATAGAGAATTTGGGTTTTAACTTCAGAATTGTTTTGCACCATCATAGGCCTATCTCATTTCTAGAGATTTCCTTTGTCATCGAGGTAGAACTGCCGGTTACCCGACAGCCCCCTCACGGATCCCGGCGTGCG
>CAYGNV010000310.1:0-2903 GCA_964351355.1 uncultured Smithella sp. | reverse complement strand
AGGATGGGATAGCTCGCGTTTGCATTTTTCGCCCTTGGCAATAAAATCAGTATGGGTTGCCCCGATTCCCACCAAATATAGATGAAGTTCCGAGCAGACAGCCAATCAACATAAGGCAGGAACCCATCCCCGGCATAGACCTCAGCGGAAATACTGCTGAATTTTAATTTCAGCACACCATCCTTTTGCGGTTGATCTCCAACATTGTCATCTTTTTTCCAGTAAAGGCCATAGGGATAATTCTCATAAAACAGGTCGCTTTCTCTCAGAACTTCAACGTAATTCAGCGTGTGGTAAGCACCGGATACGATGTCGCAATCCACATTGATTCGAAAAACGCTCAGGAATTCGCTATCCCTGTAAAAAGGAAACGATGAATGACAGGGCCAAAACCAATCATCATCCCCAGGGGGATCAAGTTGGTAATAGGCCAGTGTGTAGGGAACCCGCCAATTATGGTTTTCACAGATTGTTGTTTCGATATTCTCAACCCACGGGCAGCAAGCTCTAGGGCCCTGATCCCTGGCCACAACACAAACGGGAGTGATGGTCGCACCTGCATCATCCAGATGACAACGGACAATCACCGAATCCTCTTCCCGAAAAGCCCCCGCAGCTCCAACCAAAGCCCCGTTCTCCCTTTGCTCTGAATCCATGGCACAATGAAAGAAAATAGGAATATCCGAGGCAACCAGGGTGGTATCGGTAAAGGAAAGGCTCGCGGTGTCATCTGCTCCATTGAGAGACAACACCCGTGCCATGAGATACACATACTTCTGAATATCTCCGAAATTCGGGTGATTGAATTTCGGCATTTTTAAGACGTTGAGGCCGTGATTTGATAGGTTACATAAAGCTCATCATCGGCAATGACCGCCCGTGCGGTAGCAAATTTCTTGGCGCACATGAGATAGCCATCAACAGCAGTCTTGGCCGCAGAGGTGGACAGAAACGCACCGTAAACTGTCAGGGCGTCCGCCATGACGAAATGGGCCTTGCCCGCCACAGCATTGGTGATAACCGCCGTTGAGGTATCCGCCGTGGTGTAGCCGGGCTTGTTTGTGGCCGGACTGTCATAGTCTGCATCCTGGCATTCGCCATAGGAACCTGCCGCGCCCAGCTTCGCCGCTGCGGTATCCGCCAGGGCCGGGGTGACATTGTTTTTGAAGATCCCCACATAGAAAATTTCGGAAGCGGCCTTGGCGATATCATGAAACATGATATTCAGGAGCCTGGCCATGCCTTCAGTAGTGAAGGTGTTCGGCGTGGGCTCCCATCCATTCGGGCCGATGATTTGACCCTCCCGGAACTGCTCACACCGGACGTTTCCTTTAAAGGCGACTCCATCCCGATGATGCTTGAGCGCATATGCAAGCTCGGAATTGTCGGCAAAGGGGTTGATGATCTTGTTTTCTACGCATTTGATATCAGGCATGGGTTTATCTCCTTTTGGATTTATTCCTATGGCTGGATCGCAAATGCGTTCTGGCTGGTAGGTCTTTTAAATTATTTTGTTAAAATAAGCTTGTCGGCTTTGGTTCTTCTCAAAAAATAGGTTTGGCCCTTGAACTCCAACTTAATCGGAAATGGATGATCATCCCTAACTTTTGTTTCGGCTTCTACATGAAAAACATGGTTTAAGTGCAGCGTATCGCCCTCCATTAAGGCCATAGGCTTCGTTTCTTCTTCGCCGTCACCGGACTTTTTATGAATATTAACTGAAATTTTTCCATCCTTTATGCTGTTGATCTCCAGTACAAAAGATGCTTCTTCCGTTGAATGAATGCGAAAGAAGCCGCCGAAAAGGGCTCGGTTGTAAGAAAAACTCGTTTCCGCTTGAATTGAATCTGGCATGTTTTCTCCTGTTAAATTAATTGTCCGCCTCGGTAAACTTCGCAAACCGCATTGTCTGAAAAAGCCGCGGTATCCACATCCCCCCCGGTCTGAGTTCCCCGAAGATGACCATTCTTGAACGCTTCCAAAACTTTCGGATCATTGGCCCGGACCCCTGAGCCTGCTTGTCCACTCGGAAAACTGGTGAGGTATTGAAAAACACCGCCCACATCCCGGTAAAGCGCTGCCCCTTTCTCCGGGGGAGAGAACTTAACTTTATTGTTGGTCAGGTTGAACAGTCTTCCGCTCGGGTTCCCGGAAACAATACCCTCTTGAGAAAGCCAAACGGGAACATCCACATAAACCTTTTCGCTGGTTCCAAGGACATCCCCGAGTTCTCCGAGGTTATTGCAATATGCCAAAGTTCCTTTTACTGCTCCGGACCCTGCATCCATCTGGATCATTTTGGCCGGTTCGGTCCCGGCAAAGAAAACAGTCCGATTCTCCAGGCCCACAAAAAGGCCGGTCGTTACCTTGGCAATCATTGTAATTTTCTGGTCAAGCTCAAACCGGTTCGTATTCTGGGTCAATCCAAGCTGATAAGGCTCAGTGTAAATTAAAACATTGTCCCGGCTTCCCCACATCCTGCCAAAGGCATAGCAAAGATTATCCATGGGCGCCGGCGGATAACAAAGAAAGGTTGGCAAGGGCTCCACACTGATCAGTGAAACGATAGAGCTTGCATTTCCTGCGTAAAAAAACTTCTCCCCGTTCGGGTCCGTGACCCAAACAAGGCCATTGGCCGGTAAATTGCTGATTCCTATTCCCTGGTCTGCATCCAGGGTGATTTGAGATATCGGGCTGTTTCCGCTGATCTCATCCCCGGTCGAAACCGTGAAACAGACATGATAAACACCCGCCGGAAGGTTCCCGGCGGTGACTGAAAGCCTCGGTGCTTCGGGCAGTGGTATTCCCCAGGTCTCAAGCGCAAGGGTTCCGGGGTTGAAAACAGCGTTCCAGTGCTGGTTTGAAACATAGGCCTTGCCGTTGGCTTCCGCATAGGAAAGAGG
>CAYGNV010000309.1:0-2925 GCA_964351355.1 uncultured Smithella sp. | reverse complement strand
CTGTATGCAGTCTATGAACTGTTGATTGCCGGGTCGATGGGGGGGAAAAACAAAACAGCAGCCAAACCCGTTGAAATTGGATCTTTTGTAAACACGATCCACAACGAGTTAGCTAAGACTAAAGCAGCAGGTTTTGACATCTATATTGCGGCAAGAGCAGAGTCGGAATGGGGTAAAAGCCCGTTTTGGGAGAAGGCCTCCTACCGTGAATTTGTTGGAAAAGAAACAAAAGAGACAAGTGGTGTGGAGACAGCAAAAATTATCTATTCCGGGTACGTTGAAGCAGGTCGTAAAAGAGTAGCAATCATCAACGGTTGGGAATATGAAGCAGGGGAATCCCTTGACATTAAAGGATATTTGTTAAAAAGTATATCACCGTCACGCGTTTTAATTGTCAATCGTAACACATTTACTGAGTTTTATGTTCCGATACAAGAATGAAACCAAGACATGGAGGACATTGCCTTGACTCTAAGAGCAAACCCTATAAAAATCGCTAAAGTAATGATGTGCTTTTTGCTGCTGATATTATTTGCCGGCTGTTCGGGAGATCTCCAAAGCACAAAAAAAGATCCTTTTTTAGAGAAATGGAACACGATGGCGGACAATTCCCCAGGGCATTCTCCTGAAGCCAAACCCCCAAAGATCGACGTGACGGCTGCACCAAGCAAAGAAGCGCAAACAGCCGCGATAATTGAAGAGACATCCAAAGAACTGCCGACCAAGCCGATTAATCTTACCATGCGTCAGGCCGACCTCAAGGTGGTCTTACGCGCGATGGCGAAGTCTGTTAATTGTAACCTGTTGGTCAAAAATGACTTAAAAGGAGATGTCAGTGTCGATTTTCGTTCTGTCCCCTGGGATCAGGCCTTTATCGGACTATTGAAAACACATGGTTTATCCTATGTGTGGGAAGGCAAAATCATTCGGGTCATGACGATTGAAGATGTTGAACAGGAATTAAAGAAGAAAGTTCAGATGCGTGAAATTCAATTGCTTAGTCCGCTAATTACGGTTGTTGTTCCAATCGATTTCGCCATCGATGACGAGGCGCCTGCCAGTACTCAATCTGGGGCAGCGGGTTCAACGGATCCAAAAACGAATAAGGGAAAGTTTCTTAGGGAGAATCTCGAAACCTTACTTTCAACTTCTAAGGATGGCAAGAAGCATGGTTCAATTCGCTTGGATCCAAACAGTAACTCCCTGATCATTACGGCGCTGGAGGAAGACTTTATCAAGATCAAGAAAGTTATTGATGTAATAGATAAGCCGAGGCCCCAGATATTAATCAAAGCCAATATTGTGGAAGCATCGAAAAGTATCGCCCGCGATTTAGGGATTAAGTGGGGTGGATATAGAGATGTAAGCGTGGGTAAAGATAACCTTATTGTAACGGGTGGTAAAAACGTTCCGACGGGTGGTATAGGAAACAAGGGATTTGGAGTGAATTTCCCGGCCGGTAGTGCAGGAGCTGGAATATTAGATGCAGCGACTGGTCCTCTTGGTACTTTAGGTTTGATGTTCGGAGTCATTGGCGGAAATTTATTGGAAGTAGAATTGCAGGCTTTGCAGAAAGACAGCAAGATCAATATTGTCTCCAGTCCCTCCATTACAACGCTGGACAACCAGAAAGCCTACACGGAAAACGGGAAAAAGGTGCCTTTTGTAACACTGACACCGAGTACTACTGCGGGTGGCGCTCCTACTCAGACCGTGACCTTTCAGGATGCTGTTATGCGGTTGGAAATTACCCCTCGTGTTATCGACGGCAAAAACCTGAAAATGAAGATCCTGGTTTCCAAAGATGAGCTTGATTTCAGTCGTTCCGCCAACATGAATGGCAACCCCATTATTGTTAAGAAGCTTACCGAAACAACTCTTGTTGTCAGAAACGGAGAAACGATTGTTATATCTGGATTAACAAAAGAAACCAGTGATGCCGGAAATGCGGGCTTGCCTTGGCTGAAAGATGTCCCTATTTTGGGTTGGGCAGCTAAAGCCGACAGCCGATCTCAAGCGATGGAAGAAGTGCTGATTTTTATCACACCGACTATTTTGCAGACAGCCAGCCTTGAAAAATAGTTTTCCTGCAAATCTTCAGGGTAAGGAAGATGACTCCAGGCAAACCGGCAGCAACGAATAAGGATATGCCTGAAAAATGGAATATTTCAATCTTCTTCAATTTAAAAAAGAACCTTTTTCCAACTCCCCGGAACCGGAGTTTCTTTTTACGTCGCATCAGCATAGTACCTGCCTGCAAAGGCTCGAGCTGGCGGTTCGTTTAAAACGTGGTCTGAATGTTGTAATTGGCGCAGTCGGTACGGGAAAAACAACCCTGTGCCGCAAGTTCATCCAGGATTTATCTGTGCCTGCCGAGAGTGACTCAGCAACGATTGAAACCTTTCTTTTATTAGACCCGGCGGCGGAAAGCCGGCTTTCGTTCGTTAAAACGGTTGCCTCTGTTTTGGGGATTTCGGATATTTTCGGCGATGATCAGGAGTGGCAAATCAAAGAGAAAATTAAAAGATTTCTTTTTGAACAAGGCGTGCAAAATCAAAAAAATATCGTACTGATCATTGACGAAGGACAAAAAATTCCTGAAGATTGTCTGGAAATCCTCCGGGAGTTTTTAAATTACGAAACGAACAGCTTTAAGCTATTGCAAATTGTCATTTTCGCTCAGCCGGAATTTCACAAAAGTCTTGCTGCGAGAGCTAACCTTCTTGACCGGGTCAACTACTTGTATCATCTACAGCCGCTTTCTTTCTGGCAAACGAGGGCGATGATTAAACATCGGATTTCATTTGCCAGTCAGGATCCGGCGCGTCGTTCTCTTTTAACATTCGGTGGAATGCTTGCCGTCTATGTGGCTACGGCGGGGTATCCTCGTAAAGTTGTTTCACTTTGTCATCAGATTTTACTCAG
>CAYGNV010000308.1:0-2967 GCA_964351355.1 uncultured Smithella sp. | reverse complement strand
TATCATCAATAAATTTTTCCACATTCATGTTGCTTGCTTTGATTTCTTTCATCTTGATCATGGCGGCTCCTTTTAGAATGGAATAGTTTGCAAAATTGTTTAAACGAAATTGCCTTGTGTTTCAAGTATTAAAGAAGAAAAGGACAAAATGGTTGCCTGTGTGACATGTTTTTTGAACATTTTGGTTGTAAATTGGACAAGTTCGGTTTAAAAAATGCAGTGCCGTGGTGAAGCCGGTCAAATTATTTATTCTGAAAGGAGATTTTTATGGAACCGATCAAAATCATGCCGTGTCTGGATATGAAAAACGGGCGGGTTGTTAAAGGTGTTCATTTTGTCGATATCAAAGAAGCGGGTGATCCGGTGGAGAACGCCGCTTTTTATCAGGATGAAGGAGCGGATGAACTGGCCATGTTGGATATCGCGGCCACATTGGAAAACCGCAAAACGCGTCTGGAATGGGTGAAGAAGGTTTCGGCTGTGCTCAGCATTCCGCTGACGGTCGGCGGAGGCATTTCCTCGGTTGAGGATATCGAAATGGTGTTGGGCGCAGGGGCGAGCAAAGTCTCCATGAACAGCGCGGCGGTGAAAAATCCCGAACTGGTTCGTGAGGCGGCTAAAAAATACGGAGCGGAAAAAATCACCGTGGCCATTGACGCGAAAAGAAACGCGGCAATGCCTTCCGGATTTGAACTGGTCGTGTCTGGCGGCACACTGCCCATCGCCAAAGACGCAGTGGTCTGGGCCAGGCAGTGCCAGGAACTGGGCGCGGGTGTGATTTTACCCACCAGCATGGACGGAGACGGCACCAGAGCGGGCTACGATATCCCTTTTACCAAAGCCATCTCCTCCGCCGTTACATTGCCAGTGGTGGCCTCCGGCGGCGCGGGCAAGCTGGAGGATTTCTACGAGGTGGTTGTCGAAGGCGGCGCATCTGTTTTACTGGCCGCTTCGGTCTTTCATTTCCGGATGCTCAAGATTCAGGACGTCAAGGATTATCTGAGAGGAAAAGGGCTTACCGTTGCCTGATGGGTCAGAAGCCACTGGTCCTAAATTTTCAATATGATTTGTGGCGTCAAAGGAAAATATTTATGAGTTATACGCTTTAGGTGATAGGTAACGGCTGAACCTATTATCCCATAGGGATAATAGGTTTATAGAAATACATACCCAAAAACAATCTACGACCCCATCGGGGTCGCACGTATGTTGACACAATTAGTTATAGACGTGAAACCCCTTCGGGGTTTATAAACCTTACCCAAAAGGTTTAAACAAAGTGTTGATTTAGAATTGGAATTACTCATGTACCCGCAACAAGTTACTACCTATCTCCCCGCTCGCTCATGCAGGAAAATCTAAGCCATAGAAAACTGATTGTTCCTGCCGTTAAAGAAGCCAGCAAAATTGCCATTTTTGAGGCGTTTATTATTTCAGAATTTCCGACAAAAGCCAGATTCGTAATAAAAATGGACATCGTAAAACCGATGCCGCCTAAAAGTCCCGCACCAAAAAGGTGACGCCAATTCAAATCGAAAGGAAGCCGGCAAACGCCAATGGCGACTGCGACAAAACTGAAAAGCATAATACCCAATGGTTTGCCTAATACCAAACCGCCGATAATACCCGAGCTATTTGCGCTCGTTAAGTGTTGCGCCCAATCCGAGTCAATGACGATAGCTGTATTAGCCAGCGCGAAAATCGGCAGAATGATGAAAGCGACGGGCTTATGCAAAAAATGCTCAAGCCGGTGCGAAGGCGATGCTTTGTCGTCTTCTTTTGCGGAAAACGGAATCGCAAACGCCAGCAGAACTCCGGCAATTGTTGCGTGGACGCCGGATTTAAGCATCAAAAACCACATGAGCACGCCGCCGAGCAAATATGGGACGAGCGACATTACGCGAAAATAACGATTCAGTGTGACGAGCAGGCAGAAAACCACAATCGCGCTGATTAAGTAGGCAAAGGAAGGCTGTGCCGTGTAAAAGACAGCGATAATGATAATCGCACCCAAGTCATCCATCACAGCCAGCGCGGTCATAAAAACTTTTGGGGAAGTTATACAAATGGATAAAAGCGAAGCTGAAATAACAGCCCTGCAGTATATTAAAGCGGCGCGGGGAAAAATAGCCTTTGATAAGGCCGTCTTATTCGGATCGTATTTAACGGGTAAGTTCGATGCGAACAGCGATGTCGATATCGGACTGTTCGTGGAAAGCCTGGATAAGAACGTTGATTATCTGGATTTGATGTCTCAGCTTTATCACCTGGCCGCTCAGATCAACGCCCATATCGAACCGCATCTTTTCATCCGCGATGAAGATCAATCCGGTTTTGCGGAAATGGTCGAAAAAATCGGACAGAAACTCCTCGCATAAATCAACACCGCACAATAGCGAATTGATCAAGCTTCTCTGTTTGTATTAATCGAGTGCCGTCCCTCATGCCCCGGCTTACTTTCTGAATTGATATTTTGACGAACGTCCCCGATTTGCCCAATGGCATTGTGACAACGTCAATCGGAACGGTTCAGGATATGGCCACTTGTGTTGCGATACAATCAGATGGAAAGATCGCTGTGGGTGGCAAAAGGGATAATGGCGCAAATTATGATTTCGCCCTTGTGAGGTATTGGCCATAACAAATGAAGCCAAAAAACGTGAGCTTTCGCGGGGATTACATTTTTTATTCCTCTTGATAATGTCGATTTTTCTTCCTTCACGCGCGGTATGAAAATAGAGAAAACTGCCGTCATAACCGAAACTGAGAGGAACAATATAAGGCTGGCTCCCGTCACACATTGCAAGACGACAAACCCGGCAACGTCTAATGATGCCGTCAATATCCTTCCTGTCTGTTATTTCGCTGTCGTTACGACGCATTCGTCATTTTCTCCGTCCAATAAAAAGCCAACCGGTCCGCGGTTTTTTGCGCGTCGGGGATGAGCGTTTTGTTATGCGTTTCTCT
>CAYGNV010000307.1:0-2970 GCA_964351355.1 uncultured Smithella sp. | reverse complement strand
ACCGCCGATGTGAAAAAGCGCCTCAAGGAACTGACCCGCCTGGTCAATCACCAGATGGAAGTCCTCGAGCTGGGCAATAAAATTCAGACCAGGGTGAAAGACGATATCGACAAAAATCAGCGCGAATATTACCTGCGCCAGCAGTTGAAGGCCATCAAACAAGAGCTGGGCGAAACCGACGAAAATGCGGTGGAGACGGATGAGTACCGCAAAAAAATTGACGAGAAAAACATGCCCGCAGAGGCCAAAAAAGAAGCCATGCGGGAGCTGGAGCGGCTCTCCCGCATGAATCCGTCTTCGGCGGAATATACGGTATCCTCGACTTATCTGGACTGGATAACGGCGCTGCCCTGGAATGAGGGCACGACGGATAATCTGGATATCCCCAAGGCGCGCCAGGTTCTGGATGAAGACCACTATGGGCTGGCCAAGGCCAAGAAACGCATCATCGAGTATCTGGCCGTGCGCAAACTCAAACCGGATTCCAAGGGACCGATTCTTTGCTTTGTCGGCCCTCCGGGCACGGGCAAGACATCGCTGGGTCATTCCATCGCCCGGGCGCTTGCCCGCAAGTTTGCGCGCATATCGCTGGGCGGTGTGCGGGATGAAGCGGAAATCCGCGGTCATCGCCGCACCTATATCGGCGCTTTACCCGGACGGATCATTCAGAGTCTGCGGCGGGCGGAATCGAACAACCCTGTGTTCATGCTCGATGAAATCGATAAAGTCGGCAGCGATTTCCGGGGCGACCCCTCGTCGGCCCTGCTGGAAGTTTTAGATCCGCAGCAGAACAACACGTTTTCCGATCACTATCTGGACGTGCCGTTTGATCTTTCTCGCGTCGTGTTTATCGCAACGGCCAACTTGCTGGACACCATTCCTCCGGCTCTGCTGGATCGTCTGGAAGTCATCGAGCTGCCGGGCTACACACAGGAAGAAAAAGTGAAAATCGCTGAACGGTATTTAATTCCGCGGCAATTGAAGGAAAACGGCCTGACCGCGCCGCAATTCAAAATGACGGCCAAGGCGCTCACCACTGTGATTACCGGCTATACGCGGGAAGCGGGCGTGCGCAATCTGGAGCGGGAAATCGCCAATGCCTGCCGGGGTGTGGCCGCGCAGATTGCCGAAGGCATCATCAAAGCGAAAACGCTGACGGAAAAAGATATTCACACTTATCTGGGGCCGGTCCGCGTTCCAACGGATATTGACGCGCGTATTACCAAGCCCGGCATCGCCATCGGCCTGGCCTGGACGCCGGTGGGCGGCGATATGCTCTTTATCGAAGCCACGGCCATGAAAGGTAAAAAAGGTCTCACCCTGACCGGACAATTAGGCGACGTGATGAAGGAGTCGGTTTCGGCGGCGTTGAGCTTTATTCGCACCAACGCCAAAGAGCTGGGCGTGGACCCTGATTTCTTCGATGAACGGGATATTCACATTCATGTTCCGGCGGGCGCGATTCCCAAGGATGGGCCGTCGGCGGGTGTGACGATGCTCACGGCTTTGACCTCCTTACTCACCAATCGGAAGGTTAAAAAGCACCTGGCCATGACCGGCGAAATCACATTGCGCGGTGCGGTGCTGCCGGTGGGCGGCATCAAGGAAAAAGTGCTGGCGGCTTATCGGGCCGGCATCAAAACCATTATTCTGCCTGCATGGAACCGCAAGGATATAGAGGATATTCCAGCCAACGTGCAAAAGAGCATCACCTTTCATTTCGTCAGCGAGATGATGGATGTCGTGAAACTGGCGCTGGAAACTGGTGACTGGAAGAAACCGGTCAAGGCGCCGCACAGAAAGCGTATAACGGTCACGCCGGTTAAAAAGAAAAGGACTGCAAGTATTCATAAAACGGTTTCAAAAAAGAAATAACAGCAGGGAGCGGTCACGCCACCCGTACGGGTGCCCTATCAGGGTAAGGGACGTCTCACGATGGTGGCGTCCACCGCGACAGGCTTTCCCTGATGCACGACCAGGGGATTGACGTCGATCTGCTCGATATCCGGGCAGGAGGCGGCGAGGTTACCCAGGTTCACCAATATACTGGCCATCAATTTCATATCCAACGGCTTTCTGCCGCGGAAGCCCTGCAGAAGTTTCCTGCCCGAAATGCGCCGGATCAGTTCTTTCGCAGTTGACGCGGAAAGCGGCGCGGGCGCGAAGACGATGTCCTTTTGCAGTTCGGAAAAAATACCGCCCAGACCAAACATGACGCACGGGCCGAACTGCGAATCTTGCAGGATGCCGACAATCAGTTCATAGTCGATGGGCATCTGCCGCTGCAGTAAAATTCTTCCCTTGCCCTTCATCCGGCGGGTTAAATCGGTATAGGCGGTTTTGAGCGCGGCGGTTGAAGTGATGCCCAGACAGACCAATCCCGATTCTGTTTTGTGTATCTGTCCTTTAGCAAGTCCCTTGAGGACAACGGGAAATCCCATCTTGCGCGCGGCGCGAAGCGCATCGGCGGCGGATTCCACAATTTTTTCTTCAACCATCGGGATACCGTAAGTTTTGAGCAGACGCTTGCTGTCGTATTCATCCCAGATGCGTTCGGGACAGGCTGAAAGAATGGACGCCGCCGCAGGCGGCAGTTTGCGCTTTCCGGTATGAATGAGTTGCGACGTTTTTTTGCGCGGCGTGTAACGCGAGGCATGCGCCAGGCACTCGACCGCGCGAAACAATTCGCCGTGAACAGGGATAGAAGACTCCTGCGCCTCCCGCTTGAAGTCTCGAAGCGCGTCCCGCCGGCCGATAACCCAGAGAATCAAAACTTTTCCCTCCCGGTCTGCCGCTTCCTTGAAGAGCCTCAATTGGTTGTAGTTGGGATAGAGGCCGACAAAAAAATGCAGAAAGATGACGTCCACTTGCGGATCTTTTACGACGGCCTTAAAAGCGGCGTCATAGGTGGCGACGGGACCTTTGAGGGCAAAGGCGGGAAACATGTCAACGGGATTAGAGGGGGGCAGC
>CAYGNV010000306.1:0-2979 GCA_964351355.1 uncultured Smithella sp. | reverse complement strand
CGACATGCCCAATAAAACCGATCATACGATACGGGAGCTTAATATCTCGGTTCCTTTTGTTTCCAATATCGATTACTACATGAAAAATTATGTCGAACCTAATTTTTCGGCCATTGTGAATGGCCATACCGTTAGTGCCGCAGGGAAGACCCAGCCTTTCCTGACGTCGCGGGAAACAAGCTTTGATATTGATATAAAGGATATTGATGTCCCCTTTTATTTGCAATATGTGCCGGTGAAGATGAACTTTAAACTCACTGAGGCGCGGCTGGACAGCAAGATTAAACTGAACTTCATCATGCACAAGGACAAATCGCCCGAATTGAAACTGACCGGCCAGGCCGCCCTGAGAAAAGTGACTCTGGACGATTTACAGGGAAACAAGATCCTGCGACTTCCCGCTCTAACTGTGAATCTCGCCTCCATCGAACCGTTTGTTCCCAAAGTTCATCTGGCCCAAATTACGCTTGACACCCCTCAACTGATGATCCGGCGAGACAAAGAGGGCAATATCAATCTGCTCAATCTTGTCGGGCCAGACAAAACAGATGCGCAAGCCAAACCAGCGGCCGCCAAGGATAAGCCCGGTGATCGCACCGAAAAGAAAAATGAACTGATCCTTCTCATCGACAGTCTCTTGATCGATAAAGCCGCTATAACGTTTATTGACGCACAACCGACAAAGCCGGTGAACATAGAGATCAATCCCTTGCGCCTGAGCGTGTCCAAGCTTTCTCTGAAGAAGGGTGACGTTGCCGATGTTGACCTGGCTTTGGTTATTGATAAAAAAAGCAGCCTCACCGCGAAAGGCCCGGTCGGCATCGAGCCACTGGCCGCCAATCTGGCCATACAGATAAAGAATCTGGCCATTCGCCCGTTCCAGCCCTATTTTGCCGAGTCCGTTCAACTGGATGTCACACACGGTTCAATCTCGATTGCCGGGAAAGTCTCTCTGAATCTGGATGCGAAAAACAAACCCAGCATCAAATATACTGGCAATCTTTCCGTTTCCAATTTGGCAACCATTGACACGGCTCACGCGCATGATTTCCTGAAATGGAAGCAACTGAATTTCCAATCTCTCGCAGCAGGCTACAATCCACTGTTTGTGGACATCAAGGAAATCTCGGTTAATGATTTCTTTGCCAAAATCGTCATCAACGAGGGCGGCAGCACCAACATCCAGGATATCACCGGCGCGCCGAAAACAGAAACAGATAAGCCCC
The DNA here is from genome assembly GCA_964351355.1 of uncultured Smithella sp. Lineage (GTDB taxonomy): Bacteria > Desulfobacterota > Syntrophia > Syntrophales > Smithellaceae > UBA8904. The sequence continues at coordinate 1,753 of CAYGNV010000306.1, read as the reverse complement.
AAACGGCACAGGAGGAGCAGCCTCCACAACCAATCCAAAGCGCAAAGCCGGCTGAGCCGCCGCCGGATATTAAAATCGGCAAAGTGAGCTTTCTGGGCGGCACGGTTGATTTTGCCGACCGCAACATTAAACCGAACTATGCGGTGACCATGCTCGACCTCAAGGGCAGCGTCACGGGACTGTCCTCACAGGAAATCTCCCGCGCCAAGGTGGATTTGAAGGGAAATATCGGCTACGGCTCTTCGCTTGATATTGCTGGTACCATCAATCCGCTCGCTAAAGACCTTTTCGCCGATATTAAAATACGTATCAAAGATCTTGAAATGAGTCCCGTCACACCCTATACCAGCAAATTCCTGGGCTACCCCATCATCAAAGGCAAACTCAATTTCGACGTGTCCTACCTGGTCGACAAAAGAATCCTAAAAGCCGAGAACAAAGTTTTTTTTGATCAACTGACCTTCGGCGATAAAGTGGAAAGCCCCGACGCCATTAAAGCCCCGGTGACGCTGGCGGTTTCCCTTTTAACCGACCGCAAGGGACAGATCCATCTGGACGTTCCGCTGTCCGGAAGCCTCGATGACCCGAAATTTAGAATCTGGCCGATTGTCTGGCAGATTCTGGTTAACCTGATTACCAAAGCCGTCACCGCCCCCTTCTCGCTTTTGTCCTCTCTGACCGGCGGTGGTGAGGAAATGAGCTTTGTCGAATTTGATTACGGCAGCGCACAGTTGCCGGAGGCGGAAATTAAAAAAATCGACGCCCTGGCCAAAGCGCTTAACGACCGGCCCAATATCAAGCTGGAGATTGAAGCCTATGTTGATCCCGCGCAGGATAAGGAAGCTCTGAAAAAAGCCGAGTTCGACCGTCAGATCAAAACGCAAAAGCTCAAGGAAATGATCGATAAGAACCAGGCTCCTGTGCCGCTTGCGGAAATTACGATTGCTCCGGCTGAATATGAAAAATATCTGACCCTGGCCTATCAAGCGGCTAAGTTTTCCAAACCACGCACAGCGCTGGGCGTGGCCAAGGCATTGCCGCCGCCGGAAATGGAAAAGCTGATCCAGGACAACATTACCATCACGGACGGAGATTTGACGCAGCTTGTGGCCAGACGCGCCGAAACCGTCCGCGAACAGTTGCTGGAGAAGGGCAAAGTCGAGCCGGCGCGGGTATTTTTAGTCAAAGCCCCGTCGCTTGCCCCTGAGAAAAAAGAAAAGGTGAAGGACAGTCGGGTCGATTTTAAATTGAAATGAGAAATGATGGGGGCACACTAGGGGCACGCTGCGGCGTGCCCCTACCAATCCAATAATCAGAATATATGGTGACCATGAAAAATATTCAATCAACATTCCGCCTATTTTGCCTGAGCGTACTGCTTGTCTCCTGCTCAATGTTCATCCCGCTCAAACATCCGGCGCAATGTCTGCCTGATTTTCCCTACAAGGACGGCTGGTACGGCGGGGATGGCGCCTATTCCATCGCTCTGGATGAACGGCGCACCCTCTGGATTTTCGGCGATACGTTTGTCTCAGAAGACAAGGGTAGGAAAGACCGGATCGGCATGGATGTCATTCTGGGAACAACGCTGGCCGTCTCCACATGCTCCACCAATCAGAAATTTTCCATTCAGTACTTTCTTAAAAAGAAAAATGGCAAATTCGTATCTTCTTTTGACGAAACCGAATGGCTCTGGCCGCAGGACCCTTTTATCGCCAAAGGCATATTGTACATCCCCCTGCTTGTGATTCAG
>CAYGNV010000305.1:0-3049 GCA_964351355.1 uncultured Smithella sp. | reverse complement strand
TTCCTGTTGTTCGGTCAGCTCCTTCATTTCTCTCATCGTCGGCAGGTCCGCCAGTTCTTTGAGGTTGAAGACTTCCAGGAATTTTTTGGTCGTGCCGTAAATAATAGGTTTGCCCGGCACATCCTTACGTCCCAGGATACGGATCAGCTTCTTTTCCAGAAGGCCCTTAAGCGGCGCGCTGACATCAACGCCGCGAATGCTTTCAATTTCCATTTTTACAATCGGCTGCCGGTAGGCCACAATGGCCAGCGTTTCCAGCGCCGCCGGAGACAGTGACGCAGGCTTCGTGCCTTTGAGTTTCTTGACCCAGGCGGAAAGCTCCGGTCTTGTGCGGAACTGAAAACCGCCCGCGACCTCCTGCACGCATATCCCGCTTTGGCGTTCTTCATATCCAGTGATCAGCGTCTTCAAAGCGTCCTTGACTTCCGTTTTGTCCACGCCGGTAAGCACACTACAGATTTTCTCCAGTGCGAGCGGCGATTCCGACGCCAGAATCAAGGCCTCAATAACAGCTGAAATATTTTCCATTTAAGACTCCACAGCCGGGAATATTCGAATGACGCCAAACGTTGCCGTCTGATAAGCTTTAATCATCCTGAGCTTAATAAGTTCCAGCAAGGCCAAAAATGTATAAACGACTCGGCGACGATCTTTTCTTTCTCCCAGCAATTCTTCAAAGGTGAGATTTCTTTCGCGCGTCAGGCGCTCCATGACATCGTTGATAATATCTGTCAGCGACAATTTTTCCAGGTCAATCTCCAGCAGCTCTTTGTTATCCAGACGCGAAACAAGGTGATGAAAGGCTTCAATCAGTTCAAAAATACTTACTTCAACCAGCTCATCTTCATCCGCATTTGTTTTTTGTATGTCTTCAGGCAAGGCTGCGGATCGTTTAAATACATCCCGTTCCAAAAGCGGTCTTTGCGCCAGTTCTGCGGCTGCGTCCTTGAAAGTCTGATATTCCAGAAGCTGGCGGACCAGTTCGGCGCGCGGATCGTCTTCCAGTTCTTCTGCGGATGGCTCTTCCGGCACAGGCAGGAGCAAGCGGGACTTGATATGAATCAGGGTGGACGCCATAACCAGGTATTCGCCCGCCAGATCCAGATTCAGCGATTTAATAATATTCAGATATTCAAGATACTGCTGGGTGATCAGAGCGACAGGAATATTATAAATATCGATTTCATTTTTTTTAATAAGATATAACAGAAGGTCCAGCGGACCTTCGAAGATATCCAGTTTGATCGCATAATCTGTCGTCTGTTCTTCGTTCATAGAAGTCTTTAAATTTTAACGGCTTCGCGAACCTCTTCCAAAGTCTCGCGAGCGATTTTGGTCGCTCGGGCGTTGCCGTCGGTTATCGTATCATAAATTTCGGGCAGATGGCTCAGATAATAATCCATGCGCTCATGAACCGGCGCCAGCGCCTCCTCGATGCGCGCCGCCAGCATTTTCTTGCAATCGATGCAACCGATTCCGGCAGCGCGGCAGGCCTTGTTGATTTCGGCCACGGTTTCCCGGGGTGTGTATAATCCGTGAAAAGTGAAGACATTGCATAGGTCGGGATTTCCCGGATCTTTCTTTCTCATTCGCTGCGGATCGGTAAACATGGAAGCGACCTTCTGATGAAGTTCCTTGCCGCGGTCGGACAGATAAATCGCATTATCATAGGACTTGCTCATTTTCCGGCCGTCGATGCCCAGCAGTTTGGGCACTCGGGTTAAAAGCGGCTCCGGTACGGGGAATACTTCTTTCCGGTAAATAAAATTAAAACGGCGGGCGATCTCGCGGGTCAGTTCAACATGCGGCAACTGATCAACGCCAACCGGCACGCCATACGCCTTGTACATGATAATATCGGCCGCCTGTAAGACGGGATAGCCCAGGAAACCGAACGTGGATAAGTCTTTCGAGGTCAGTTCCGCCTGCATTTCTTTATAGGTCGGATTGCGTTGCAGCCAGGCCAGCGGCGTAATCATGGAAAGCAGCAAAAATAATTCGGCGTGTTCTTTGACCGCCGACTGAACAAACAGCGTGCTTTTGACTGGATTAAGACCGGCGGCCAGCCAGTCAATCACCATACTCACGCCATTGTCCTTGATACATTCCGGTGAACTGTATTCACTGGTGACCGCATGCCAGTCAGCCACGAAGTAAAAACAGTCGTATTTGCCGCTTTCCTGCAGTTCGACCCAGTTGCCTAACGCGCCGTGTAAATTTCCCAGATGCAGGCGGCCTGTCGGTCTCATTCCACTGAGAATTCTTTTTTGTGCCAAATCAAAAACTCCTTGCCGTTTTGGGATAAATGCACCAAGGCCTCCGATTGTCAAATCAATAATGCGGAGGCCTTGGTTTATAAAAACTCAAAAAAACACTATTTCACTTTGTCGGCCAGAGTCTTGCCGGCCTTGAATTTTACGACTTTCTTTGCGGGAATCTTAATCTTGTTGCCGGTCTGAGGATTCCTGCCCTCTCTTGCTTTTCTTTTGACGACGGAGAACGTGCCAAATCCAACCAATCCAAGCTTTCCAGCCTTTTTAAGTTCTTTGGTCACTGCCGCGACATACGCAGCCAGCGCATCTGCTGCTGCAACTTTGGTAATGCCTGCCCCGTCTGCCATAACCCCGATCAATTCTGCTTTCGTCATACGCCACCCCCCTTTCATGAAATTAAACGTTTAATTTTATAATGCGCCGCTTCGTGCGACCCTCATTTTGTTCTCAAGTTCTGACTCCCGAGCTTGATCATCCCGACAACCATGATAGAGCGGACATTCAGAACCTGTAAACGATACCCTGCAACAATTTGTTCGACCCTGCTTGTTTCCTTACGTGACGAAGCAACCGATGCTTCAAACTGGCGCTACGCCTAACATGAAAAAAATTAACAATCAAGAAAAAAGTAACGGTGCGTCATCTTTTCCGGCGCAGTTTCACCGGCTGAAACAAGATGGTTTTTCCCGGACAACACGGGGACCGGGAAAAATTTCAAAACCGGCCCTGAATTCAAGCCGTCTTCTTTGACAAGCGTTGCGTCCTGTGCTAGTAGT